>SKJZ01000050.1 GCA_007121755.1 Halorhodospira sp.
GGTAGATGTATTGGATCACCTCTTCCCGGCGGTGGTGCTCGAAGTCGACGTCGATGTCGGGCGGCTCGCCCCGCTCCCGGGAGATAAAGCGCTCGAAGAGCACCGATTGGCGTGCGGGGTCGACCTCGGTGATGCCGAGGCAGTAGCAGACCACGGAGTTGGCTGCCGAGCCCCGCCCCTGGCAGAGGATGCCGCGCTTGCGGGCGAAGCGGACAATGTCGTGGACGGTGAGAAAGTAGTGCTCGTAGCCCAGTTCGGCGATGAGGGCCAGTTCCCGTTCCCAGGCGGCACGAATGTGGCGGGGAGCGCCTTCGGGGTAACGGCGTTCCGCCCCTTCCGTCACCAGGCGAATCAAGTGAGCCGCCGGGGTCACGCCGTTGGGGACGATCTCCTCCGGGTACTCGTAGCGCAGTTCGTCCAACTCGAAGGCGCAGCGTGCCGCCACCTCTACAGTGCGTTCCAGCAGCCGGCGGGGGTAGGTCTGCTGCAAAGTCTCGCGCCGGCGTAGATGGCGTTCGCCGTTGGGGGCCAGATCGCCGGCGATCTCGGCCACCGGGCGACGGCGGCGGATGGCGGCAAGGGTATCGTGGAGGGCGCGGCGGCCCCGGACGTGCATCTCAGCGCCAGCGGCCGCCACCGGCGGCAGGCCGAGCACGGCGGCCATGGCCTCCAGGCGACGGCAGCGGGTGGCATCGTCGTCGCCGTGGACCAATTCCACGGCCAAGTAGCCGCGGCCACGGAAGCGGTAGGCGAACCACCGCGCGCCATCGTCAGGGTATTCGGAGGCCGGGATCAGCAGGGCCAGGCAGCCGGGGACGCCGGCCTCCAGATCTTCCCGCGTAAGACGGTAGCCGCCTTTGGCGGACCGGCCGCGGCCGAGGCTGATCAGCGCGCTGAGACATCCGTAAGCGGCGCGGTCGGTAGCCAACAACACCAGATGCGGGCCGTCGGCCAGACGCACCTCAGCACCCACCAGGAGCTTGACGCCGTGCTCCCGCGCGGCCCGCCAAGCGCGCACCACGCCGGCCAGAGAGCACTCGTCGGTGATCGCCAAGGCGGTGTATCCAAGCGCCGCTGCCCGTGTGATCAACTCCTCCGGCTGTGATGCGCCGCGCTGGAACGTGAAACTGGAGAGGCAGTGCAGTTCGGCGTAGGGCTGCAGAGGGGCGGAGTGGTTCATGGCAGGCGGGTTTTAGCAGAACGGCCGGCGGCTCTGTAATGGTGTATATTTATACAGTATGAAGCAGAAGGATTGACGAAGAAAGGGCGCTTGTATATCGTATTTCGCCGATAATCGATCTGTTGCGCTGCCTCTGTGAAGACCCTGAGGGGCGCTCGAAACCGGCGCCGTCCTTTCTCCGCGTTTTTCCCCTGGAGCACCGCATGTTGCTTGCCGCATTAGCGATCTTCGTCGTCACCATCGCTTTCGTGATCTGGCAGCCCAAGGGGCTGGGGATCGGCTGGAGCGCCACCGCCGGCGCCCTGGTGGCGCTGGCCGCCGGCGTCGTGGAGTTGGCCGATGTGCCGGTGGTGGTGGATATCGTCTGGAACGCCACGCTGACCTTTGTCTTCATCATCATCATCTCGCTGCTGCTCGACGAGGCCGGCTTCTTCGAGTGGGCCGCCCTCCACGTGGCCCGTTGGGGCGGTGGCAGCGGGTTGCGACTCTACGCCTTCATCGTCCTGCTGGGCGCGGCGGTGGCGGCGATCTTCGCCAACGACGGGGCAGCCTTGATGCTCACCCCCATCGTCCTGGAGATGCTGCTGGCGCTGGGCTTCTCGGCCGGGGCGGCCTTTGCCTTCGTCATCGCCGCCGGCTTCATTGCCGACACCGCGTCGTTGCCGCTGGTGATCTCCAACCTGGTCAACATCGTCTCCGCCGACTTTTTCGGTATCGGTTTCGCCGAGTACGCTGGGGTGATGATCGTGGTGAACCTGGTTTCGGTGGCCGCCTCCCTGGTGGTTCTGCTGGTCTTCTTCCGCAAGCAGATTCCCCGGGCCTACTCTGCCGAGGGGCTGCGCGAGCCCAGGGAAGCGATCAAGGATCCGGCGGTCTTCAAGGCCGGGTGGGGGGTGTTGGCGCTGCTGTTGCTGGCCTTCCTGGTCATCGAGCCCATGGGGGTGCCCATCTCAGCCATTGTCGGTGTCGGGGCAGCTATCCTGTTGACGGTGGCCGCCCGCGGCCACGCCATCTCCACCCGGCGGATCTTCATCAACGCGCCGTGGCAGATCGTGATCTTCTCGATCGGTATGTACCTGGTAGTTTACGGCCTGCGCAACCAGGGGCTGACTGCCGAGATCGCGGGCACCCTCGACTGGATCGCCCAGTACGGGATCGTGGCGGCGTCGGTGGGGACAGGATTTGTCGCTGCCTTCCTCTCTTCAATCATGAACAACATGCCGGCGGTGATGGTGGTGGCGCTCTCCATCGACGAGTCCGAGGCCACCGGGCTGGTCAAGGAAGCGATGATCTACGCTAATGTCGTCGGCTCCGACCTCGGCCCCAAGATTACGCCGATCGGCAGTCTGGCCACGCTTCTATGGCTCCATGTATTGGCCCGTAAAGGGGTCAATGTGACCTGGGGCGAGTATTTCAGGATCGGGATTACGATCACTCCGCCGGTCCTTTTGGTTACACTGCTCGCTCTGGCCGGATGGCTGACGGTACTCCGTTAGGCGCCGGATTGCGGTAACGGTTGGCAACAGGGGTGGCCTCCAAGAGTGCAACGGTTCTTGACCTATCGTGTGGTGTTCTTCTCGGTGGCCGCCGTGGCGGCGGGTATGCTGCTGGTGGCCGGGGCGTTGGAGCTTTGGGGCGGGATGGAGCCGTGCCCGCTGTGCTGGGTACAGCGCGGTATTTTCGCCGTGTTGGCGGCGGTGGCGGCGGCCGCGGCGCTCCACGGACCCGTGGCATGGGGGCGCTGGGTCTACGCCGGGGTTACCGGGGGCGTGGCGCTCTTCGGCGTCTTTGTGGCCGCGCGTCACATCCAGATTCAGCTTCAGCCGCCGGTGGTCGGCTGCGGAGTCGGTTGGGAGACGCTGATGGAGCGGCTGCCGTGGCATGAATTGCTGGGCACCGCGTTGGCGGGCACCGCCGATTGCGCGAACGTCGATGCGGTATTGGGTATTCCGTTGCCCGTCTGGACGTCGGCTGCCTATCTCGGGTTGGGCGCGGCGGCCGTCGCCGGTACCGCCCGCGGCGGGTAAGCGTTAACCGTCGATCTCCCCGAAATACTGGGCCAGGTGTTCCCGCTTGGCCGGATCGTCGTCGACGAAGCGCAGCGTAATCTTCAGATACTCGGTGTCCTGCCGGTCTTCGCCGGCTTCCAGGGCGTGAAGATAGGCGTTGATCCGGGAGACCTGCTCGTCTTTGGTGGAGAAGTCGAAGGTGGCCTGCTCCAGTATGGTGGGCGGTGTCTCCGGCTGTTTGATGATCCCCACCAGTTGCTTGAAGTCCGCCTCCTTGACCAGGCACGGACACGTCCGGTTGGAGAAGCGGACCTGGGTGACCACTTTCTTTTTCGGTACCGCCCGTTCCTTACGGGGTGTCGAAGAGGGCTCTTCGGTTTTGAGGGTCTGCGCCATGCCGGTCAGATCGCTGGACAGTCCGGACAAGGCCGGATCCGACGCCCGTCCTTGAGCCGCTTCCGGGGATCCGAGTTGCTTGAGCTGCTTCGGGCCTACCCCCAACGACTTGCACAACGTCCGTCCCATTACGTCCAACAGTTTTTCGTTGGTGAAGGGCTTGACGATGTAGTTCGTGGCGCCAAGGTCCAGCGCCTTGACGACATGCTCTTTGTCGCCGCGGCTGGTGATCATGATGAAGGGAAGATCGGCGAGAGATGGCTCGCTACGCATCCACTCCAGCAGTTCATCGCCGGTCATCTCCGGCATTTCCCAGTCGCAGAGGACGATATCGAAACCGCCCTTGACCAGTTTGGCCTTGGCCTGGCGCCCGTTGCTCGCCTCGGTGACGGCGAACCCCGGAAAGCCGGCGCGTACTCCGCGCTTGACCAGATCGCGGATAAAGCTCGCGTCATCAACAACAAGAATATGTATTCGTTTACTCATCACCGACTCCCTGAAAGTCGGCTCCTAGCTTATCAGATTCGGTGGACATACGGGTGGGATGCAGTACGGACGGTTTCTCGAGCGTTCGAATATCGAGGGCGCCCGCTTGTCTGGAGGAGCCCGGATGGGTACCCTCTCTACGGTCGATTCTTGCTCCGGGTTACTAACCTTTCGGAAGGTATTGTCAGGTAGCAGCCATACGGGGACGCCGTGAATCCATCCCTGGAGGCTTCACGGCCGCATCCCTGCGGCCGAGACCCCGTATGGCTGCTACCTGACA
>SKJZ01000154.1 GCA_007121755.1 Halorhodospira sp.
GGCGGACCGCCACCACCGGGGCCACCGGCCGTCCGCGTCGCTTCGCCGCCATCGACGCGGACCTCCACTGTCATCGGCGGATAGCAGACCCCTTTGGGTGCATTGCAGCCCTGGAAACTCGCCCGCAGCGTCGCGTACTCCCCGATAGGGGCGCGGGTGTCGACATAAGCCTGGAGGGTGCCGTAGTAGACCTCGACGTCGCCGAAGAACTCGTCGTGCAGATCCTCACCACGCGGCAGCGCGATATTGGTGATCTCGTTGTCACCGTCGATCAGCTCCAACTCGATACGGTGGCGGTAGAGGTAGTAGTCCTCGGCGGTCTCCCAGCGCGCCACCAGGCGGTCGTCGCCAACGCGCTCGACGGCGAACGGGAAGGCCTCGTCCTCGGGCAGCAGCGCGTGGGCGGACGAGGCGGCCCAAAGCGGCAGCCCCAACGCCGCCAGCCACGTTAAGGCCGTTAACAGGTATCGAACTCTTCGCGTACTTTTCATTCTTCGCTCGCGCGGTGCCGCGTCTCCTCGCCGATCCACTCCAGAAAGCCGGGCAGCCCCCTCACGATGGGGACCGCAATCACCTCCGGAAGTTCATACGGATGGCACTCCACCAGCCGCGCCTCCAACGCGCCGTAGGCCGCCGCGGTGGTCTTGATCACCAGCAGCGTCTCGCTCTCCGACTGGACCCCGCCTTCCCAATAGAAGACCGAGGTCAGCCCCGGGACGATGTTGACGCAGGCGGCGAGCCGCCGGTCCACCACCTCCGACGCCAGCCGCCGCGCCGTCTCAGCATCGGGGCAGGTACACAGAACCACCAATTGCTCGGCATCCATCACTGTCCCTCCCGGGGGCTCAATGCTTTTCCCGCTCCGATTCTACAAGCACCCCCCTCTTGACGCAGCCACAGCGGTGACTATCATTAGCACTCACTCGCGGTGAGTGCTAACACATTGATACGCTCATCGCCAGATCCGATCCATATTGACCAAAGAAAGGGAGTGAGGACCGATGAATATCCGTCCCCTGCATGACCGCGTGGTAATCAAGCGCATGGAGGAGGAGCGCACCTCCCCCGGCGGTATCGTCATCCCCGATAGCGCTGCCGAAAAGCCGATCAAGGGCGAAGTCGTCGCCGTCGGCCACGGCAAGGTGCTCGAGAGTGGCGAGCGCCGCCCGCTCGACCTCAAGACCGGCGATAAGGTGCTCTTCGGCAAGTACGCCGGCACCGAGGTCAAGGTCGACGGCGAGGAACTCCTCGTCATGCGCGAAGACGACGTCATGGCTGTCCTCGAGGGCTGACCGCCCCTTGTATACGGACACGACCGACGCAACATCGGACAACCAGAATTCAGACTAGAGGATACGTCCCATGGCTGCGAAAGAGATTCGCTTTTCCGACGACGCCCGCCAACGCATGATGGCTGGCGTGAACAAACTGGCCAACGCCGTGAAGGCCACCCTCGGCCCGCGAGGCCGCAACGTGATCCTGGAGAAGAGCTTCGGCTCCCCGACCGTCACCAAGGACGGCGTCTCCGTCGCCAAGGAGATCGAACTCGAAGAGCGCTTCGAGAACATGGGCGCCCAGATGCTCAAAGAGGTGGCGTCCCAGACCTCCGATGTCGCCGGTGACGGCACCACCACCGCCACCGTGCTCGCCCAGGCGATCCTGCGCGAGGGCATGAAGGCGGTGGCCGCCGGCATGAGCCCGATGGAGCTCAAGCGCGGCATCGAGAAGGGCGTCGAGACCGTCGCCGACTACATCTCCAACGAACTCTCCAAGCCGTGCGAGGACGACAAGTCGATCGCCCACGTCGGCACCATCTCCGCCAACTCGGACGAGGCGGTCGGCCGCATCATCGCCGACGCGATGGCGAAGGTCGGCAAAGAGGGCGTCATCACGGTCGAAGAGGGCTCCGGCCTGGACAACGAACTCGACGTCGTCGAGGGCATGCAGTTCGACCGCGGCTACCTCTCGCCGTACTTCATCAACAACCAGCAGTCGATGAAGGCGGAGTTGGAGGACGCGTTCATCCTCCTGCACGACAAGAAGATCTCCAACATCCGCGATCTGCTGCCGCTGCTCGAGAGCGTCGCCAAGTCGAACCGCCCGCTGCTGATCGTCGCCGAGGACGTCGAGGGCGAGGCCCTGGCCACGCTGGTGGTCAACAACCTGCGCGGCATCGTCAAGGTGGCGTCGGTGAAGGCGCCCGGCTTCGGCGACCGCCGTAAGGCCATGCTGCAGGACATCGCCGTGCTCACCGGCGGCACGGTGATCTCCGAAGAGGTCGGCCTGTCGCTGGAGAAGGCCACGGTCGACGACCTCGGCTCCGCGAAGAAGATCCAGGTCTCCAAGGAAGAGACCACCATCGTCGGCGGCGCCGGACGGCACGACGACATCATGGCGCGGGTGGAGCAGATCCGCCAGCAGATGGAGGAGTCCACCTCCGACTACGACAAGGAGAAGCTCCAGGAGCGGGTCGCCAAGCTGGCCGGCGGTGTCGCCGTGGTCAAGGTCGGCGCGGCCACCGAGCTGGAGATGAAAGAGAAGAAGGCCCGCGTCGAGGACGCCCTGCACGCCACCCGCGCGGCGGTGGAAGAGGGCATCGTCCCCGGCGGCGGCACCGCGCTGATCCGCGCCCTGGCGGCGCTGGAAGGTGTTGAAGGGATCAACCCCGAGCAGACCACCGGCGTCGCCATCGTCCGCCGGGCCATGGAGGAGCCGCTGCGCCAGTTGGTGAGCAACGCCGGCGAGGACGCCTCCGTGGTGGTCAACCGGGTCAAGGAAGGCAGCGGGAACTTCGGCTACAACGTCGCCACCGGTGATTACGGCGACCTAGTCGATGCCGGCGTCCTCGACCCGACCAAGGTGACGCGCTCGGCGCTGCACAACGCCTCCTCCGTGGCTGCGCTGATGCTCACCACCGAAGCCATGATCGCCGAACTGCCGAAGAAGGACGACGGCGGCGGAGCCGGCGGCATGGGCGACATGGGTGGCATGGGAGGTATGGGCGGCATGGGCGGCATGATGTAAGCGCCCGTATTGCCCATTGAGGTAGAAGGCCCGCCCGGGGAGACCTGGGCGGGCCTTTTTTATGGCTTGTGGAGATTGCTTCGCTGCGCTCGCAATGACGGGACGGTCCGTTAGACCTTGTAGTATTCCCGGTACCACCGGACGAAGTTGGCAACGCCCTCCTCCACCGTGGTGGACGGCTCGTAGCCGGTGTCGGCCCGCAGATCCTCCACGTCGGCGTAAGTGTCCGGCACGTCGCCGGGCTGCAACGGCAGCAGGTTCTTCTCGGCCTTCTTATCCAGGCACTCCTCCAGCACTTCGATGTAGTGCATCAACTCCACCGGCCGATGGGCGCCGATGTTGTAGAGGCGGTACGGCGCGGCGCTGGTGGCCGAGTCGGGAGAGGCCCCGGTCCACTCGGGATTCGGTGTGGCGGGGCGGTCCAGGGCACGGATCACCCCTTCGACGATATCGTCGATGTAGGTGAAGTCCCGCCGATGGTTGCCGTAGTTGAAGACGTCGATCGGCTCGCCGGCCAGGATGGCGCGGGTGAACTTGAACAGCGCCATGTCCGGCCGGCCCCACGGGCCGTAGACGGTGAAAAAGCGCAGGCCGGTCACCGGCAAACCGTAGAGGTGGGCGTAGGTGTGGGCCATCAACTCGTTGGCCTTCTTGCTGGCGGCGTAAAGGCTCAGCGGGTGGTCCACGTTGTCGTGGACCGAGAACGGCATCGTGGTGTTGGCGCCGTAGACGGAACTGGAACTGGCGTAGACCAGGTGTTCGACGCCGTTGTGGCGGCACCCCTCCAGGATATGGAGGAAACCGACCAGATTAGAGTCCACGTAGCTGTGCGGGTTCTCGATGGAGTAGCGGACCCCGGCCTGGGCGGCGAGGTTGATTACCCGCTGCGGCCGGTGTTCGGCGAAGACGCGCTCCATCTGCGCACGGTCTTCGAGGCTCACCCGCTCATCGGTGAAGCGCTCATGATCGGCGATGCGCGCCAGGCGCGCCTTCTTCAACGAGACATCGTAGTAGTCGTTGAGGTTGTCGATGCCGATGACTTCGTCGCCGCGCTCGAGCAGGCGCAGGGCGAGGGTGTTACCGATGAAACCGGCGGTGCCGGTGATGAGGACTTTCATGGATGGCTCTTCCCGCTGTGGCTGTACACGATGTGGCGCGTGGGCATGGTACCATTCGCCGACTCACTGAACCGAGCGAGAGTGTAAGATGGGCTGTTGCGGGCGCCGGTGATGGATAAGATTTTGGTCAGAGTACCGGTGGAGAGCATCAAGAGGGCCTTTGTTCGTCGAAGCGCTTTTCAGAAACTCACCTTTTCAATGAAC
>SKJZ01000002.1 GCA_007121755.1 Halorhodospira sp.
ACGGCCGATGCCCCCTTTGTGGCGGTGAAAAAGAACCGGGGACCACAACTTTTGCCGTCGATTTGCAGTTCGGGGTTGTGGTGGTTCGGCAAGTGCCGGCGCTGGTCTGCACGCAGTGCGGGGATGCATGGATCGATGATCGGGTCGCCGAGCGGTTGGAAGCCGTGGTTGCGGATGCGCGTCGTAAGCAGACAGTGGTCGAGGTGGCGCAGTGGCAACAGATTGCCGCGTAAGCTCCCGTTAATCTCTCGACAGTGCGCCGCAGCGACTTCCACTACCATCTTCCCGAAGACCGGATCGCCCGCCGCCCCCCGGCGGAGCGGACCGGCGCCCGCCTGTTGGTGCTCGACGAGGCCGGCGCGGTGGCCGACCGCCGCTTCGTCGATCTGCCGGGACTGCTCGCCCCCGGAGACCTGTTGGTGCTGAACGACACCCGGGTGATCCCGGCGCGGATCGAGGCACGCAAGCCTACCGGCGGCCGGGTGGAGCTGTTGCTGGAGCGGATCGTCGACGAGCGCCCCGGCGAAGCGCGCCTGCTGGTCCACCTCCGGGCCAGCCATCCGCCCAAGGCGGGCGGCCGGGTGGAGCTGCCGGAAGGCGTCGAAGGTGAGGTGGAGGGGCGTGACGGGCGGCTCTTCCGGCTGCGCCTCCACGGCCTCGCCACGCCGCTGCTCGACTACCTGGAGCGGGTCGGCCACACCCCGCTGCCGCCGTACATCCGCCGCCCCGACGACGCCGGGGACCGCGACCGCTACCAGACCGTCTTCGCCCGCCGTCCGGGCGCGGTGGCCGCGCCTACCGCAGGACTTCACTTCGATGAGGCGATGCTGGAGCGGTTGCGCGTCCACGGCGTGGAGACCGCCCGGGTCACCCTCCACGTCGGCGCCGGCACCTTCACTCCGGTGGAGAGCGAAGACCTGACGGCCCACCGCATGCACGCCGAGCGCGTGGAGGTGTCACCGGAGACCGTGGCCGCCGTGGCGGCGGCCCGCGAGCGCGGCGGCCGGGTGGTGGCGGTGGGGACCACCGTCGTCCGCGCCCTGGAAAGCGCCGCCGCCTCCGGGGAACTGAGCGCATACACCGGCGAGACTACCCTCTTCATCACACCGGGCTACCGCTTCCGTGTCGTCGACGCGCTGCTCACCAACTTCCACCTGCCGGAGTCGACGTTGCTCATGCTGGTGTGCGCCTTCGGCGGCTACGAACCGGTGATGGCCGCCTACCGCCACGCGGTGGCGGGGCAGTACCGCTTCTTCAGTTACGGGGATGCGATGTTTCTGTGCCGGGAGGGTCCGCATTGACGGCCTCGTTCGCTGCGTGGTCTATGGCGGCGGACCACACAGCGACGGGCCGTTTATCCAGTTAGGTTGTATGACAGGGTCAGATCCCGTTCAGCCATTCAATAAACGCGGCACGATTCTTCCTGGAGGCGTCCGCATACTGATCTAGGAAGTTGACTTCATCATCGCTGCGCATTTCTTGCGTATAGCCTTTTCGCAGGTACTGTGTGTCCGAGTCCATGATGATGTGCTTGGAATACAGCACCTGGTTGATTGTGGCCGGCCTGATCAGGTAATAGGTGGTTGAGGTGGCAACCGCGAAATACGGCTCTTTTTTGTGGATCCACTGGTGAGGGAAAAGGGCATAATGTTGGGTTCTGACGTAGGGCTTTTCGACGACGATGATGCCAAGGTCAGCGCCCAGTTCCTCCAGGACTTCCCGAAAGTTATTCACCAACTGGCCAGGTGCCGGCACCCTGTTCGCACTGGACGATCCGGACCGCTGGTCCATCCAGTTGTCGAACTGGTACGTTAGGGTGTAGCCGGTTGCCGCATTGACGTTGGCCAACGTGCCGGCTGGATCGCCTTTGATAGCCTGGTAAGCCGGTGAACTCAGAACCGTCTCCTTTGGGATGACCGTATATCGGGTGTTGCCCAATTCGCGAATGAATTCGCTGTCGTGGGCGTCAACCATACTACCCACGGGGAACTTGATCGTATCCTCAAGGGACATATCGACAGACAGGTCGATATCAAAGATTCCCGACCTGATAAAATCGTCAAGCAGGCGGTCATCCAGCCCCTTGCTGGTGTTGTAGCCAAGCACGGCCACGGTCTTGGCCGACTGCAACTCATTGACGACACTAGGCGGAGGCGGGACTTCTCTGGCGCCGCTGCCGACAGCACAACCCGTTAATACTATGCTTAGTAGGCCGATGATGGCGCCTAGTCCAAAGATGTTTCGCATTGCCTTCGCCTCTTGTTTTTAGGAAGAGGCGAATATACCACAGTAATTGTGTTGAAGTTATGGCTGCGTCAGCAGCGAGAAATGACGGTTGCGCGCACCAACGCATCCCCACACCGCCGGCACAGGTAAGTCGCCCCCTTGAGGATCCGGTGGTGGCGGGTGGTGGTGAGGTGGATCTCGCCGCACCCGCAGCGGTAGCGCCACCGCCGCTGGACGCCGGGTAGTCCGGTGGTGTCGAGGTTGTGGGTGCGCTGGGGCGGGACGCCCATGCGCTCCATGATCCGCCGCCAGGCGGCGTCGTGGCCCCGGCTGCCGTGGAGGCGGTGGGCGGCCAGGTGGGCCAGTTCGTGGACCACGGTGTCCGGGAGGATGACGCGGTAGCCGTCGTCGCGGGCCAGCAGCGGGCGGTTGAAGGCGACGGTCCAGCGCCGGGCGTCGGCGCGGCCGGCGGTGGAGCCGCGGTGCAGCCACTCCACGGTGGGGACGGTGAGTTCCGCCAACGCCGGGTAGGCGGTCGCAAGGCGTTCCCACCAGGCGGTGACGGCGGACTCCACCGCCGCCACCCGTTGCCGCAGAAGGGCGCTCATGCCGCCGGCGCCTCCTCCTCGATCCCGGCTCCGGCCTCCAGCCACGCCACCCAGCGGCGGATGCTCGCCGCTTCCACCGTCTTCGCCTCCAGCGCCCCGGCGGCCGCGGCCAGGGCGTGCTGGACCCGCTCGTCGCGGGTGCTCGGCGGCCGCCGGTCGAGGTGGCCGTGCGCCTCGAGCCACGCGGTCAGCTCCGGCAGCTTGCGGAAGCCCTTGACGGCCTTGCCCTCCAGTGCGGCGACGATGGCCGCGGCGTCGCCGCCGTGCTCGTCGGCCAGCGCGGCGACCAAGTCGCGGTGGGTGCTGGCGGCGATGGGGTCGGCACCGGCCAGGGTGATGCGGTCGATGGGCCGGCCGCGGCCGGTGCGGTAGCCCTCGATCCACGCCTCGGCCACGGCGCCCCGGGTGGCCAAGTCGTCGCGCTGGCGGGGGTCGAGCAGCGCGGTGGCGGCGCCGCCGTCCAGCAGGCCCCGCAGCGGTCCCAACCGCTCGATGCCCGTCTCCAGCAGGTGGTGGAGCAGCAACAGGTCGTCCCGCAGCAGGTGGAAGAGGTGGATGGCGCCGGCGCCGTCCCACGGGCGGATGGGCGGCACATGCAGCGCGGCGCCGTAGGCCTCCGGGGTGAGCCCTTCGGGGGCGGGGACGTCGGCAGGCTCCGGGGCGGCCAGGTCGCCGGCGGTGGTGGCGCCGTCGGTCAGCCGCCGCAGGCGGCCGAGGTCGATGACGCGGTGGCCGCGCTCGTCGGCCCGCCACAGTCCGATGTCGGTCTCCTGGGCGGTGAGGTAGAAGACCTGCCGCTCGTCTTCGGCGGCGAGGGTCTCCAGGGCGTCGGCGACGGCGCGGAAGCGCTCCGGGTCGGCGGTGGTCAGCGCCTCGTCGAGGAACAGCGGCAGCGCCTCGCGCCCCCGCTCCGCCTCCAGGGCGAAGGCGATGCGCACGGCCAGCAGCAATTGCATGCGGGTGCCGGTGGAGAGGGCGGCCAGGGGGCGGTCTTCGCCGGCCTCGGTGTCGTGGGCGAGAAAGCGGCCTTCGTCCGGCCCGCCCGGCCCCTCTCCGGCGGCGAAGCGCAGGCGGTAGCGGTGGTGGGTGAAGCGGTCGAACCACGCTTCCGCCCGGCGCAGGGCGGCGGGGCGGTGTTCGGCGGTGTGTTCGGCGCGGACGTCGTCGATCAGCCACGCGCCGGCGCGGGCCACCAGCGCTTCGTCGAGGCGCTCGGCGAGGGCGTCCTCGGCGGCCTGGTCCTCGGCCCGGGCCGCCTCCAGTGGGCGCTCCTTGCCGGCGCGCCGGATGTCGTCCTCGATGGAGCGGATGTCGGCGCTCAGTTCGCCGATACGGGCGGCGGTCTCGTCGTCGCGCCGGGCCTCGTCGTGGAGGGCGGCGGCGTCTTCCTTTTCGGCCCGCGCCAGGAGGTCGGGATGGTCGGCGAGGGCGCGGCGGAGGGCGTCGTGGTTCTGGGACGTGGCGTTGCGCTCGGCGGTG
>SKJZ01000011.1 GCA_007121755.1 Halorhodospira sp.
CGACGATTTCGGTACCGGTTACTCTTCCCTGCTCTACCTCAAACGCCTCCCCATACACCGGATCAAGATCGACATGGGATTCGTCCGTGACATGACCACCAGCCCCGAGTCCCGGGGGATCGTGCAGACGATCATCACGCTGGCCCGCACACTGGGCCTCGAGGTGGTGGCCGAGGGCGTGGAGATGGATGAGCAACGCCGTCTCCTGCTGGTGGATGGGGCCGGGATCGGGCAAGGGTTTTTCTGGGCTCAGCCGGCGCCCGGCCCGGATTTTCCGGTCATTGCCGCCGCTCCGTGGAGCGGCGGCGTAGCCGACGAGGGGCGCTCTGCCGAACCGCTACACGACGACGAGCTCCACCTGCGCATCGGCCGGGTGGCGGGTGACCTCAACTCCGTGGCGGACCGGTTGGAGGGCATGGCCGGACGTTACCGGCTGCAACGCGATGAAGATCGGCACTAAGCTCTTTATCGCCTTCGCGTTCATGATCGCCGCCATGGGCTCCAGTCCAGAGAAAAGGCGGTACCCTCCAGGGGGGCGGTGGCAGTGAGTCTTCCGGCGACGGACGCTACCGGCTGATATACTCGCCGGAGGATCGGAGATCGATATGGCACTGCTGCGGCGTGACAAGGAACACCATACCTACGCCGACTACCTCGGCTGGCCCGAGGACGTCCGCTACGAACTGGTCGACGGCGTCGCCTACCTGATGGCGCCGGCGCCGTCGGTGGACCACCAGACGGTGGCCTTCGAGGTGGGAAGGCGGGTCGGAAACGCCCTCGAAGGCCATCCTTGCCGGGTCTTGGTGGCCCCGGTGGACGTCCTCCTGCCGCACGGGCGGGAGGCGGACGAAGAGGTCGATACCGTGGTCCAGCCCGACGTGCTGGAGGGCCTGGCCGTGCGCTGGGAGCCGATCGTCGCGCGCCTGCTGGGCGGAGCGGGCTGATTCCCCGGCTCCGAGATCGCCTCGGCTTCACGGCGCCGCGCCCGGCAGTCGGCAGAAGCCTTGCGGTGGGACCGCCAGGGCGGCGTTGAACTTGCTGGAGAGGTTCTGGAAGGCGATCAGGGCGGTGAGTTCGACCACGGCGTCCTCATCGAAGTGCTCGCGCAGGCGCGCGAAGAGCGCGTCGTCGACGCCGCGGTCGGTGATCGTCATCGCCTCGGCGTAGTCCAGCGCCGCGCGCTCGCGCGCGTCGAAACCCTCGCTCTCGCGCCACTCCGGCAAGGCCAGGAGCTTCTCCTCGGACAGCCCCCGTTGCAGGACGGTGCGGGAGTTGAGGTCGACGCAGAAGGCGCAGTGGTTGATCTGCGAGATGCGCACCGTCAGCAGCGAGCGCAACATCGGCTCGATAGGTGAGCCGCGCCGGTCGATGGCGCTATAGAGGTGGGCGACGCCGAGAAAGAGCCGCGGCGAACGCGCCCAGAGGAGCGCGGCATCCAGCGCCTTGCCGTACTTGCGCCGCTGGTTCCAGAAGAAGGGGCGCAGATACCAGGGGGTCTTGCTGTCGGGGCGTGGTGTCATGCGCATGATCTTGTCCGCTCACGGGCCGGTTTCCGGCAACAATCGTATCTCACCGTACCACCCCTCCATCGGTTGTCCGGTATCGTCACAGTCGGTCATGATGGCGATGCCGTGGATGAGCCGGCGCTCAGTGCCGTGTAGTTCGCGAAAATCGTCGACCAGGTTGCGCCGTTCCGTAACCCACTCGCCGGTACGATCCGTCCCCGACCGTAGCGCCACCATGCGGGCCCGTGAAGTGTAGGCGTTTGGCCAGGTGGACCCTTCCGGCAGGGCGCTGGCCCAAACGTAGTTCACCGCCTCCGTTCGCCAGCGCCGCCAGCCACCGTCGTAGACGGCGTAGAGACGTGCCGGATAGTCGTCTCCGGCCTTCGACGTCTCGTCGATATCACCAAAGGTCCTTTCGATGCGCCACGACCACTCCAGGATCGGCGTGCGCGTCAGGTCGATCTCCTTTGCCAAGTAGAGTGCGGTCGCGCCGTTGCCGTCGCAGGTCGCGTGAACCGCCTCCCGACCGTCGATCTCCGTGGCGCGGTATTCTACAGGCCCCGTGAAGGTACGTTGTTCCCAGGTCACTACCTCTTGCGGCGTGAAGACCTCCCCGCCACCGGCGGCCGATGCGCCGCCAACCGCCATTGCGAGCGCAGCAAAGCAACCCCTCCCCGCCATTGAGCCTCCCCCCACCAGCCGACTGCCCGCGGTGTCCTACAATGATTATAGGCCTTGTGCCATTGACCCTCGGCAGGCCCTCGGCCCGGAGGGTGTTGAATGAATCTTCCCGTCGTGAGCCAAACGATACCGAGCCTGCGTCTCTCGGCAGTGTTGGTGATCGCCAGCACGGCGGTGCTCGTCGGCTGCGCCGTGCGCCCGGACTACCCGCCCGGGGTGGTGGCGCCGGTCGAACAGGCTTGTCTCGACGACTTCCGCGCCTTCGACAAGGCCGTCTCCGAGCACGGCAGCCCCAATGCCCGGCTCCACCGCGTGGCGGGTTTTCCGCACCTGCGGGTGACCCGTTTCTACGCCGCCTTTCGCGATGATGACCGGCTGGACGATGACGAAGCCTTCGAGCGCTGGGTGGAGCAACTCGTCGCCCTCGGCCGTGAGGCGCGCGCCATCGAATGGGCCACGCTGCCAGAAGGCGGGCGTGCCGAGTTCGGCGAAGATGGTCTCAGGGCGCTGCATGGGTGCGCCGAGAAGCTGGCCGAGGGCGACCTTGCCCACCCCGAGCGCCGCGCGGCATTGCGCGACGCCGCGAGGGCCGCCGACGACTACTCTACGGCGAAGCGGGTGGTGGGCCTCTATCCCCTCACGCGCTGGGGCATACTCTTCGGCGTTCACCGCTGGCAGCGGGGGGTCCAGGCGCGCTACACCACCGAGCCGCCACCGGACCTCGAGGGGTGGGCTTGGTACACCCCCCCGGGGGCGGAGCAGACGGCGGCGCTTGAGGCACGTCGCCTGGTCGCCGGCGCCCCGCGGGATGCGCTGGGGGTGCCGCGGCTCAACGACGGGGACTGGCGCCGCCTCTACGCCGCCCACGCGCCGATCTGGCTGGTGGAGGAGCAAGGCGGTTACGACCGCATCGGAGCGCCGTATTGGCCGGCGCCCGAGTCGCCGCGTCCGGAGGTCGACATTGCTGTCGAGCCGGTAACCTACGTGCATCGGGATTACACCCGCCTCGACGGCGAGGTTGCCGTGCAACTGCTCTACGGGATCTGGTTTCCGGAGCGCCCGCGGACCGGGCCGCTGGACCTGCTCGGCGGGCACATGTCGGGGGTGATATTCCGGGTGACGCTCGCCGCCGACGGCACCCCGGTGTTCTACGACACGGTCCACCAATGCGGCTGCTATCACCAGTTTCATCCGACAGCGGCGCTCGAGCCGCGAGCGAGACCCGACTACGCGGAGCCGCCGCTAATCCTGCGGGCGCCGGTGATCGATCCCGGGCAGCGGCCGGTGATCGGAATGCGCACGCGCACCCACTACGTCGAGCACTTCTTCGCCCTCGACCGGGTCCCGGCCGGGGTCACCGAGTACAGCTACCGCTTCGCGGACTACCATGGGCTCGAGCGCCTGCCCGATGGCGAGGATGGGTACCGAAGTCTGTTCGGACCGGAGGGGATCGTGCCCGGCACGGAGCGCCGGGAGCGTTGGCTGCTGTGGCCCGCCGGGGTGCCGAGTCCCGGGGCGCAGCGTCAGTATGGCCGGTACATGACGGCGTTCGTGGGGCGTCGCCACTTCGACGACCCGGATCTCATCCCGCGCATCTTTGATCTCCGCGAGCCACCGGGCGTGCTGGAGCAAGGTGGGGCGTGGCCCCGGAGGAGATGATGTGCGCCACCGCGCGCATGGCTCTCAAATGCAAGGGGCGGGGCGAGTTGCAGTGGTCGACGGGTCATGAGGGGGACGCCGTGGATGGTCCGGCGCGATCCGTCGAGGCCGCCGTCCGTTGCCGTTCCCACCGCCACGCGGTGGCGACGATCTCCTCCAGGTCGTCGTGGCGGGGCCTCCAGTTCAGGGCGCCGCGGATGCGGGCGGATTCGGCCACCAGGGCGGGCGGGTCGCCGGCCCGGCGGGAAGCCTCCCGGACCGAAAAACGCCGGCCCGAGATGCGCCGCACCGTCTCCAGGACTTCACGCACGCTATAGCCGCGCCCGTAGCCGCAGTTGAGTGTCAGGCTTTCGCCGCCGTCGCCCAGGTGCTCCAGGGCCGTGACGTGGGCCGCCGCCAGATCCTCCACGTGGATGTAGTCGCGGATGCAGGTGCCGTCCGGGGTGTCGTAGTC
>SKJZ01000072.1 GCA_007121755.1 Halorhodospira sp.
CTGGCCTGCGCCCAAGCCCGGGAACGGAACTGACCGGCCGCCGGTCCACTCCTTTACACCCGCCAAAAGAGCCTCACCATGCGCGGCCTGGAACATATCCCTCTACTCTACGACGCCGGAATGTCCCTCGGCGACGCCCTCGGCCTGTCGCGGTGGCGGCGGGCGCTAGTGGGAGATCTCCACGGCCAGGTATTGGAAATCGGCTGCGGCACCGGCCGGACGCTGACCTACTACCCCGACGGCGCCGACCCGGTCGCCCTCGATCCGGACCCCGCCCTGCTCGCCCGCGCCGCGCGGCGGGCTCCCCACGTCCCGCTGCTGGTGGCCGCCGCCGAGGCGCTGCCGTTTCCCGGCGGCCGCTTCGATGCGGTCGTCACCAGCTTGGTCTTCTGCAGCGTGGACGACGTGCCGGGGGGCTTGGCCGAGATTCACCGGGTGCTTAAGGACGGCGGCCGGCTGCGGATGCTGGAACACGTCCGCGCCACGAGCCCCTTCTGGGCGCGGCTGCAGGACGGTATCCAACCGGCGTGGACCCGTCTCAGCGGCGGCTGCCGTCCCAATCGCGCCACCGAGGAGGCCGTGGAGGCCGCCGGCTTTCGCATCGACCCCGGCGCCCACAAGGTTCGTGGCGTATTGCGTTGCTTCTCCGCCAGCAAGCAGTAGGACGGCGGAGTGGGGCGGCGCCGGCGCCCCAGAGGGGCGTGCCGGTACTCTCTGACTGATAGCGGCAACAAAAAAGAAGGCCCCGTCCCAATCGATGGGGCGGGGCCTTCCGCGAACACCTCGTTTTACCCGAAGGGTCGCCGTTACTGCAGCTCGCCCTCGATAACCGCCGGGGCGTCCGTTACCTCGGGCTTGTCGGCCAGGGTGATGCTGACGGTACCGACATCGGTCTCCGTGGGCAGGGGCAGATCGGCCGCCGAGGGCAGCGTGATGGCCGAACACCCGTCTTCTTGTTCGAGCATCTTCTGCTCCATCTCGATGGCCTTGACCACGAAGTCCAGATTATCCCGCGTCAGGATGGTGCCGTCGCGCAGGGTCACCGCCGAATACCAGCGGCCGGTCTCCTCGTCCTCCCGCCACGGGAAGCCCCAAAGGTCGCCGCGGCCGCCGTACTCCAACAGCATGGTCCGGCCGTAGTACGCGTCGTCGTCGTTGCGGTCGTTCCCGGCGCTGTGCTCGTAACGGAAGCTCAACGGCTTGTCGAACGACTCGACCTCACCGGTGCCCTGCTCGGTCACGTAGGCCAAAAGGTCCCAGTGCTCGGTTCCGGTAAACCAGCGGTAGGTCTCGTCCTGCTCATAGACGCGCCACGGTTCATCGGGGTCAGCCAGTTTCTCCAGCACCATCTCCGAAGTACCCAGCCCCCACTCGAAGTCGGTTCCGGAGAGGTCCAGCGGCTCGCCGTTGGCGTCGATCAAGTCGACCACCTCGTCGTGGTGGTCCTTCAGCTCCATCCCATCCAGATCCATCGTGTACTCGAACGGTCCCTGCGGAGCACCCTCCCCGTCCCAGTATTCGTATTCCAGGTCGCTGTACCCTGTCGCGTTGTTGATGTCCTCCTGGGTAAGGCCGCCTTTGAGGCACCCCTCGTAGCAGTACAGCGTAACTTCGCCGCTGTCCTTATTACCCACGGCGCCGCCCTTTTGCACGATCTCGTGGGCGTAGAAGACGACTTCTTGCTCACCCTCGGTATAGACCACATCGCCGCCCAGGCTGTCGGACCACAGCCAGAGGCGATCATTGTCATTCAATTCGAACGCTTGCGGCGACTCCAGATCCGTCCGCTCGGGACCGTGGTCGCCCCACACGCTGCCGGCCACGATTTCGAAACCATCGACATCCGTATAGCGCACGACCCAGTCGTCGTACCCCTCCTCGTCAGGATACTTTCCGCCGTCCGGCGACTCTCCCCAATAGAAGAACTCCTCGCCATCCAGACTCGTCAGGCCGAGCGTCTCTTTCTCCCGGCGCTCGAGCACGCCGGGGGCGACGTGGAGCGTGTATTCGGTATCGTCACGGCGGGTGATGGTTGCGCCGTCGAGAGAGAGGAGTTCGACCGACGCATCGTCGAGCCACACCCCCCAGTAACCGACGTGGCCGTATTTGCGGTCGTCACCGGCTTCGTAAGTGAACGGGAATCCGGAGGTCAGCCGCACCCGTTCGCCCGCGGCCACATCCCGGCCGTCATACGTCCGGTCTGCGGCGTGGTAGAGGTTGTAGCGCCAGACCTGCGTGGTGAACTCATCCCTAGCGGTACAGACCTGATCGGTATCGTCCACCGTGCTCTCGCGCAGGAAGCGGGTCTCGTCGAATGCGACTCGGTAGCCGCCTTCTTCCGTCCAATTGTCGTCACTGTCATGAAAATAATACGCAAGATGAGCCTGCCCGCCATTACCGTCGGCATCGTCGAGACGGACGTTGACTTGATCCTTGAACGTCTCCCCCAACTCCGTTTGCAATGCGTCGCTGGACTCAAGGTAAAACTGGAACTGTGGTCCCGCGCTCTCGTTGTCGACGGTCTGCAGGGTGCCCTCCATCAAGGTGAACTCGTTGTTATTGTTGTCCGTGCCTACACCCTTGAAGTTCATCTCGAACTGACCGAACGGATTCGTATCGCTGACGCCCTCGGTGACGGTTGTCGGTAACCGCAATATCGGCGGTGCCCACGGATGCCGAGGAACCCATCGGCTTGTTGCGGCGTATTGCAGGTATTCACCCGCAAGCAATACACGGTTCAGCCACCCCTTCCACGCCGCCAACCATTTGCTTTGTGATGCAACTCTCCTATCCTGAGGAGGAGGGGCGGACGCGCTGCGATCCCGTGCGCCCTACTTCAACAGGAATTGGGGGATAACAATGGGTCAACGAATCGCTCTGGTTACCGGCGGACTCGGCGGCCTCGGCTCCGCCATCTGCCATCAACTGGCGGAAGCCGGGCACTCGGTGGTCGGCACGTACACTTCCGACGGCGGGCGTGTCGACAAGTGGCTCGGTGAGATGAAGTCGAAGGGGTATACCGCCCACGCGGTCCACTGTGACGTAACCGATTGGGACTCCTGCGTGGCCATGGCTCAGGAAACCCGCACGCTCGCCGGGGATGTCGATATCCTGGTCAACAACGCCGGGATCACGAAGGACGGCACGTTCAAGAAGATGACGAAGGAGAGTTGGGACCGGGTCATGCGGACCAATCTCGATGGGGTCTTCAACGTCTCCAAGCAGTTCGTCACCGGGATGGCGGAGCGCGGCTGGGGACGTGTCATCAATATCGCGTCGGTCAACGGGCGCAAGGGGCAGTTCGGCCAGACCAACTACGCGGCATCCAAAGCGGGAATCCACGGCTTTACCATGTCGTTGGCCCAAGAGGTGGCCAAGAACGGCGTCACCGTCAACACCGTCTCGCCCGGCTATCTGGCGACGGAGATGGTGATGAAGGTCAAGGAGGAGATCCGGCAGCAGATCATCGACCAGATCCCGATCGGGCGCCTCGGCGAGCCGGAAGAGATCGGGGCGCTGGTGGCGTTCCTCGCCTCCCAGCACGGCGCCTTCGTCACCGGAGCAAACTTCGATATCAACGGCGGGCTGCACATGCAGTGAGCACCTGAAAGGGCGCGGGGCCGGTGCACCGGCCCCGCGTTGCCCGTCTACTCTCAATCGACATCGATGCGGATGCGGCCCCGGTTGGCCTCCAGGGTCGAAGGCCCGACACCGCTGACGCGGGTCAGTTCATCGGCTGCCAGAAACGGGCCGTTCGCTTCCCGGTCTTCCACAATGGCGGCGGCCTTGGCGGGGCCGATTCCGTCGAGCCCACGCGCCAATTCCCCGGCATCGGCTCGATTGATATCGACCTCGCCACCGGCCAGAGCCAACAGCGGAAAGACGGCCAGCAGGGCCAGCATGAGATGACGCAGAGAACGTCGTGATACGACCATGAGAACTCCCTCCTTGGTCATTGAAAGCAACACCGCGTTGCGCGGTGCCCGCCGATCCCTTCGACGGTCTTATCAGACTACAACAACGACCCGTCGCTGCCAATGCCCCGTGGCGGCGGAGCCGCCGGCTGGTTGGGACGCGTTGGAGCGGGGCGGGGTACCGTCCAAGGCGACGTCGAACGGAGCGACCGCCTGGAGCCGGATCAGGCCCGCAGGGTGCGCGCAGGGATGCGCGCACCGGGCGACGCGCCGGGAGCGCGTTCGCCCGGCCCCGGCGGAAGGCGAGGAGCGCAGTGGGTCGCCTTGGACGGTACCCCGCCCCGCTCC
>SKJZ01000266.1 GCA_007121755.1 Halorhodospira sp.
GCGGCGCGGCCGCGGGAGGCGGCGGCAGCTCGATCCGCGTCGATACGCAGAAGATCGATGTCCTGATCGACATGGTCGGCGAATTGGTCATTACCCAGTCCATGCTCAGCCAAGTGGGCAAGGAGCTCTCCGCCGACCGCGCGGAAGAGTTGCAGGACGGGTTGGCGCAGTTGGAGCGTAACACCCGCGAACTCCAGGACAGCGTCATGCGGATCCGCATGGTGCCGATCAGCTTCGCGTACTCACGGTTGCCGCGGATCGTCCACGACATCAGCCGCAGCCTCGACAAGCAGGTCGACCTGAGACTGGAGGGCGAGCAGACGGAACTCGATAAGACGGTCATGGAGAAGATCATCGATCCGCTGGTCCACTTGGTCCGCAACGCCGTCGACCACGGTATCGAGCCGCCCGGCGAGCGGCGCGCCGCCGGTAAGCCCGAGACCGGAACGCTGACCATCGACGCCTACCACAAGGGCGGAAATATCATCATTGAGATCGCCGACGACGGGCGGGGCATCAACGGCGGCCGCCTGTTGGAGAAGGCGCGGGCCGCCGGGTTGGTCGGCGCCGACGGTGATCTCAGCGAAGATCAGATCTACGATCTGATCTTCCACCCCGGCCTCTCCACTCACGATGCGGCGACGGAGTACTCCGGCCGTGGTGTCGGCATGGATGTGGTCAAGCGTAATATCCGGGAGCTTTCGGGCAACATCTCAGTGCGTTCCGAGCCGGGGGCGGGGACCCTGTTCACCATCTCCCTCCCGCTGACCCTCTCCATACTCGACGGCCAACTCTTCCGCGTGGGGAACGAGACCTACATCGTACCGCTGGTCTCCATCATCGAGTCGGTGCAGATCCAGCGCGACCGGGTCAGCGGGCTTACCGGACAGGTAGAGCTCTACCACTGGCGGGAGGGGTATATCCCGATGATCCGTCTCCACGAGTTGTTCGGCGTGAAGGCGGATGGAGGCGGCGAAGCAGACGAGGACGAAGCGGACAAGGGCAAGGAAGACCTGTTGGTGGTAGTCGAGGACGACAACCGCCACGTCGGGTTGCGGGTCGACGAGCTGCTCGATCAGCAGCAGGTGGTGATTAAGAGCCTCGAAGAGAACTTCTTGAGCGTGCCCGGTTTTGCCGGGGCCACCATCCTCGGCAACGGCATGGTGGCGTTGATCCTCGATATCGCCGGGTTGGTCGATATCGGACGCGAGGCCTCCGCCCAGGCGGGCAGCGCCGGCCCCGGAGAGACGGCGGCAGCAGCGAAACGGGGCGCGGAGATGGACGAGGCCCACGACTACCTCTCCTTCATCATCGGCGACGAGGAGTACGCGGTGGACGTGCGCCGGGTCCAGGAGATCCGCGGCTGGGAGGCGCCGACACCGATCCCCAACGCGCCGCCGCACGTCCACGGTGTGGTCAATCTGCGCGGGGCGATGCCGCTGATCCTCGATATGCGGACGCGGTTCGGATTGCCGCGGCGGGAGAGTTACGAGGCGGCGGTTGTCATCCTGGTCCGGGTCGTGGACCGGGGCGAAGAGCAGTTGGTCGGTCTGGTGGTCGACGCCCCATCGGCGGTCCATTCGCTCACGCGGCGCCAGATTCGCAGCGCGCCCCAGATGCGCCGCCAGGGCGGCGAGGTCGTCCGGGGGTTGGCCAACGTCGACGAGAAGATCGTCATCGTGCTCGATGTCGACCGCTTGTTCGGGGAGGAGGAGCGGGCCGTAACCGAACAACAGGTGGTTGCATGAAGGTGTTCCCGCCATGCGCGTAGTCGCGGTCCTCAATCAGAAGGGCGGAGTCGGCAAGACCACCACCTCGGTCAACACCGCCCACGGGTTGGCCCTGTCCGGCGAGAGCGTGCTCGGCCTCGATCTCGACCCCCAAGGCCACCTCGGCGTCAGCTTTGGATTCAAGGGCACCGAGCCGGGAATGGACGATGTTCTGCTCGACAACGTGCCGTTGGCGGAGCGCCGCCGCGAAGGGCGCGAGCGGTTGGATCTGGTCACGGCCGGCGCCCGGCTGCCCGATGTTGAGCGGATGGAGGGTGGCCAGGAGCGGGGGTGGCGGCTGCGGCGCGCGATCGACGCGCTGGACAACGGCTACGGCTTTCTGGTGATGGACTGCCCGCCGTCCTCCGGATTGTTGGCGATGAACGCGCTGTTGGCGGCGGATGAACTGCTGATCCCGGTCTACTGCGATTTCCTCTCGCTCCAAGGGCTGTCGCGGCTGATGAAGATCCTTCATCAGATCGAGCGCCGCATGGGGGTGTGGACCCGCAAGCACTTGGTGCTGGTGCGCTATCAGCAGCGCCGCCGCCTGGCGAACGAGGTCCGGGACAAGATACGCGAGTACTTTCCCGGGCAGTTGTTGCGTACCCATATCCGGGACAACGTCTCCCTGGCGGAAGCGCCGGGGTTCGGACAGTCGGTCTTCGAGCACCAGCCGCGCAGCCACGGGGCCGAGGACTACACCGAACTGGTTCGCGATCTGGTCGAGGGGAGGACGGTCGATGGCGCGTAGGTCAGGAGGAGGTCCGCGATCCCTGGGACAGGATCCGCTGGAGTGGATGAAGGAGCTGGATGAGGTGTCGGGGCCTCCGGCCGAGGCGCTGGATCGCCCCGTGCCGCCGCCACCTCCCGCCGCGCCGGCGGCGGAGGTGGCGGAAGAGCCGGCGCCGGCGAAAGCGGAACCGGCCGCAAAACGGGAGCAGGCGGCGGAACCAACGCCGGCCGCCGAACCGGAGCCGGCCGCGCCGCCGGCACCGGCTCCGGTGGCGGCGGACGCGGTTCAGCCCGAGCCGGCGCAGGAGGTGGCGGACGGTGACGACGCCGTCGCGCTGGCCGTGGCCAATGGAGAGCAGTATCTCGGTTTCCACCTCGGGGAGCGGACATACGCCGTGGAGATCCTCCGGGTACGGGAGTTGCGGGCGTGGACGGGCGCCACGCGGGTGCCGCAGGTGCCGGGGTTTGTCCGCGGCGTAATCAACGTCCGCGGCACGATCACTCCGGTGATCGATCTGCGGGAGCGTCTGGGCATGGCGGCACGGGAGTACGACGGAGCGACCACGGTCATCCTCGTCCAGCTTCTCAGCGATGGTAAGGAGCGGGTGATGGGGCTGGTGGCCGACTCATTGGCGGACGTCTACGAGCTGCGGTCTGAAGAGATACAACCGCCGCCGGAGTATGGCGTGGCCATCGATGTGGACTACATCAAAGGGCTCGCGGAAGGGGGGGCTGGCACGTTGCTGATACTGGACGTGGACCGGCTGCTCGACGACGCGGCGCTTAGCGCATAAGAACGGCTTCTGGGGAGCACGAACAACATGAAGCAAATACTGTCCATCTTTACCAGCAGCCTTCGGAACCAGTTGCTGGCCGCCCTCGGCGTCGTCGCATTGATCGCGTTGGCCTTCGCCGTCAATGACTTGGCGTCGGCGTGGCAGGACCGGAGCGGCGCTGTCCAGACACAACAAGACAATCGCATTACCGCCCATCTACTCGATATGGCCGGGAATCTGGCGGTCGAGCGGGGGGCGACGGTAGGCGGTCTGAACGCGCGCCAGGCGGCCGGAGCGGACGTACGCAACACCATTGATGAACGGCGGCGTGCCGTAACCGAGGCCTCGGAGGCGGCATTCCAAGCGCTGCGGGAGCGGGGCTTGAGCGGCCGTGAACAGCGGCTGCTGCGCGGCGTCGAGGAGAGCCTTGACGAGTTGAACCGTATGCGCCGGGAGGCGGACAGTGAATTGCGGCTGACCATGCGGCAGCGCACGCCGGGGATCGGGCACGATTTCTTTGTTGTAATCAGCCGGCTGATCGAGCGCAGTTCCGAGTTGCGGATGCAGATCGGCGTCGGCAACGCCCAAGGCGACGACGTCCTGCTGAACCAGGTGATGCTGCTCGACGCGTTGTGGACGATCAGCGAGTTCGTGGGCCGTGAGCGTGCGCAGATGACTGCGGCGATCAACCTGGCGGAGCCGTTCTCGGAGGAGCGGTTGGAGCTGCTGGGCACTCTGCGCGGCCGTGTCGAGCAGGGTGAGTCGCGTCTCGACGTGCTGATGGAGGGCGGCGACGTCGTGGGCGGCGAGGCCGAACGCGCCATTGAGGAGATGCGCCGGGTCTATTTCGGGGAGTTCCAGCGCACGCGGGAAGCGGTCTACGAGGCGGGGATGAGTGACGGCGAGTTCCCGATCACCTCCGCCGAGTGGTTCACCGACGTGACCAATGCCATCGACACGGTGCTGGCCGCC
>SKJZ01000216.1 GCA_007121755.1 Halorhodospira sp.
GCGGCGTGGCCGCAGTGGTGGCAGCGCATGCGCCCTTGGCCGCGATGGAGGGTCAGGCGGGCGTCGCAGCGGTGGCACTCGGCCACCCAGCCGCAGGCGTGGCAGGTGAGCACCGGGGCGTAGCCGCGCCGGTTGAGGAAGTAGAGGACTTGGCTGCCGGCCGCCAGGTGGCGGGCGGTGGCGGCCCGCAGCGGTTCGGAGATGCCGCCGTCCAGGGCGCGGCTGCGGATGTCGAGGATGCCGATGGACGGCGGCCGGGCACCGCCGGCCCGCGCCGGTAGCCGCAGGTGGAGGTACCGCCCCCGGCGGGCGTTGTGGATCGACTCCAGGGACGGCGTGGCGGAGCCGAGGACCACCGGGACGCCGAGGCGTTGGGCGCGCAGCACGGCCAGGTCGCGGGCCGAGTAGCGCAGCCCGTCCTGCTGCGAGTAGGCGTTGTCGTGTTCTTCGTCGACGACGATCAGCGCGGGGTTGCGCAGCGGTGTGAAGACCGCCGAGCGGGTGCCGATGATCACCGAGGCGTCGCCGTCGCGGGCGGCCAGCCACGCCTCGACGCGCTCGCTCTCGGGGAGGTCCGAGTGGACGACCGCGGCCTTCACGCCGAGGTGCTCCCGTAGCCGGGCGAGGATCTGGGGCGCGAGGGCGATCTCGGGAACCAAGATCAGCATTTGTCCACCGGTCGCTACCGCCTCTTCGGCCGCCGCTGCATAGACCTCCGTCTTCCCGCTGCCGGTGACGCCGTCGAGCAGGATGGGCCGGTACTGGCCGAGGGCGCCACGGATGGCGTCCACCGCCCGCCGCTGCGCCTCCTCCAGAGCCAGCGGAGCGGTGCGTCGGGGAGCTGCCCCGTCGTCGGGCGGACGGTACTCGGTGCGCAGTAGTCCCGCTTTTTCCATCGCGCGCGCCGCCTGTTGCCAAGCGGGCTCTACGGCCAGCAGCTCCGCCACCGGCGCCGCGCCGCCGAGTCGCAAAAGCCGTTGTTGGAGTTCTGCCTGCCGCGGCGCCCGCCGGGGGACGGCGCCGGGTTCTGATCCTTCGGCGGTAAGGAACCACCAGCGTGCGGCGCGCCGGGCCTTCTGTCCCTTGCGCAGGCCGGACGGCATCGCGGTTGCCAGCGCGCTGCCCACTGGGTAGCGGTAGTAGCGGGACGCCCACGCTAGCGTCTCCAGCAGATCGGTGGGGAGAAGCGGCTCCGTGTCGAGCCACTGCCGGGCGGGTCTCAACTTGTTAGCGGGGACAGGTGAAACGGCGTCGATCTCCACCACGACGCCCACCGCCTTCCCCTTGCCCAGGGGCACCTCCACGCGGCAGCCCACTGGGGCGGCGGGCGCCTTCCCGGCCGGGGGCAGGTAGTCCAATGCGCCCTGCAGAGGCCGCGCCACCGCGACGCGGAGTATCCGCCACCGTCCGGGTGCCGGCGCCGCTGGCCCCGTCTCATGCGTTGCTTTAGAGTCTGACGTCATGGAAGAAGAAGATACATGGCGAGACCTTCAGGAGGCAGTGCTATTGCTCTTGCGCGTCCATCCGGACGGGATCACCGAGCTTGAGCTAATGAACGCCCTGGACGACGCCGGTTTCGAACTTTTCGACCGCGAGGGGCGGCGCGATCCGGCGCTTCTCTACCGTAGCCACTTTCTTCTCTTCCACGTCCTCTACCGGCTGCGTTCGGAGTTGGCGCCGCGGGGAGAGGATCTCGCGATCCACTGCCTCGATATCCGGCTCCGTCCCGGTTCCGGTAATGACCAGGAAACAGCCACTTCCATTGGTGCGCACGACGGAGTGGCCGACTTTTATATGGACCTAGAGAACCTGGAGGGGATGGACGCCGGTGCGGTGGAGCGCTTTATCGCCGAGGGGCTCAAACGGATCCAGCGGCACGGGCGGCGGGACGAGGCGCTATCGGTGCTCGGTTTGGCCGATCCCGTGACCGTTGACGATGTGCGCCTGGCCTACCGCCGGCTGGCCATGCGCTACCATCCAGACCGGGGTGGCGATACGGAGACCCTGCAGCGGATCAACGAGGCCTACGTCCTGTTGGCGAAACAGTAAGGAGGTCAGCACCACACACAGCCGGTTTTTCGAGCCCACCAGTAGCACCCGGGCCTCTATAAGCCCTGGCAGCCGCCCGGCCATACCGATCGGACCTCATCGACGGCAGTCTTCAGCTCCAGGTGGGTACACGCCTCCACCAGAATCCGGGCAATCGCGGAGACCGCCTCGGGATCGCAACTGGGGCACTTGCGCCGGACCACCAGCCCGGCGTTCCAGGCGGCATCGCGCCACCGCTCACCGCTCGGCGAGGCTGGCGCCCCGCCGGGATAGTCATTGAGAAACAGCCGCTGCTCCACCCGTTCGGCCGCCAGTTCCCCGGCGATCAACTGCTTGCGCAATGCGCGCGTCTCTTCCTCTACCCCTTTTGGTGGATGGAGCTTCAGGTGGCGCCGGAGCGCCCGGAGCGGATCGATCACCTCGCGGTCCCACTCCTGGGCCCGCCGCACAGTCGTTTCGACATCGGAGACACCGAGCTTGCCGCGGCCCTCCAGTCCGGTCCAGATCGCGCACAACAAGAGGCTGATGGAGAGGCCGTAGCGCGACTGGAGCTTGAGGCATGCCGGCTCGACGCCGGGGCGCCGATAGATATCCTCGGCAAACGCCCAAAGCCGCTCCGCATCGTCCACGACCGTCTCCACCACCCCCTGCGTTACATCGACTTCACGGTTTGAACCATCTCCGAAACGACCTTCTGCGCGTCGCCGAAGACCATCCGGGTGTTCTCGTTGAAGAACAACTGGTTCTCCACGCCAGAGAAGCCGGCGCCACGGCCCCGTTTAACAACCAAGACGTTCTCGGCATAGTCGACGTTGAGGATCGGCATGCCGTAGATCGGGCTGCTCTTGTCCTCGCGCGCGGCCGGATTGACCACGTCGTTGGCGCCGATGATCAGGGCCACGTCGGTGCTGCTGAACTCCTCGTTGATCTCGTCCATGTCGAAGATCTTGTCGTACGGGACGCCGGCCTCGGCCAGCAGGACGTTCATGTGACCCGGCATCCGGCCGGCCACCGGGTGAATGGCGAACTTCACCTCGACGCCCTGACCTTCCAGGAGTTCGACCATCTCCCACAGCTTGTGCTGGGCCTGAGCCACGGCCAGCCCGTAGCCGGGGACGATCACCACCTTCTCAGCGTAGCCCATCATGTAGGCGGCGTCGGGGGCGCCCAGCTCCTTCATCTCGCCCTCGGTGGCCTCCCCAGCGCCGGCGGCGGCAGTACCGAAGCCGCTGAATAGCACGTTGACCAGCGAACGGTTCATCGCTTTCGCCATCAACAGGGTCAGCAACATACCGGCGGCGCCGACCACCGTGCCGGCGATAATCAACGCGAAGTTGCCGAGCACGTAGCCCTTGAAGCCGACAGCGAGGCCGGTCAAGGCGTTGAAGAGCGAGATGACCACCGGCATGTCAGCGCCGCCGATCGGCACCGTGATGAAGACGCCGAAGGCCAGCGCCGCGGCGAAGAAGAGGAAGATCGGCCAACCGCTGCCGGTATAGAAGGCCCATATGCCGAGTAGCACGGTGACCACGGCGAGCGCGATGTTGACCCACTGGTGCCCCTCGACCAGCTTGGAGCGGTTCAGGCGGCCGTCGAGCTTCGCCCAGGCAACCATGGAGCCGGAGAAGGCCATGGAGCCGATCACCGCGCCGAGCAGCGCCAGGATCGCCACGTCGGCCCCCATGTAGGCGCCGACGTGGGTGCCGTCGAGAACGCGTAGCGCCTGCTCGAAAGTCAGCCCGGTCTCTTCGGCC
Source organism: Halorhodospira sp. (assembly GCA_007121755.1). Classification (GTDB taxonomy): domain Bacteria; phylum Pseudomonadota; class Gammaproteobacteria; order Nitrococcales; family Halorhodospiraceae; genus SKYL01. The sequence goes on from SKJZ01000216.1 coordinate 3,804, forward strand.
TTGATCTCCGCCTGCTCCACCATATCGGTGCTGACGGCGCGCTGGGCCTGGCTCAGGGTCACCGCCGCGATAGCGCCGGCCGAACCGCCGCCGAGGCCGTTGTAGACGGCCACCATCTGCGGCATCTCGGTCATCTGGACCTTCTTCGCCGTGTACCAGGCGAAGCCGCCGCCGATGGCGATGGCGATGATGATGAGGGTCAGGTTGCCGACGCCTTCGATCTTCGGATGGAAGAAGGTCACCACCGTCGCCAGGATCATGCCGACGCCGGCCCACATGATGCCCTTGCGGGCGGTGACTGGCGAACTCATGGCCTTGAGGCCGAAGATGAACAGGACGGCGGCCACGAAGTAGCTGAGTTGGACTAAGAAACTCATGCCTTACCGCCCTCCTTCTTGCTGCTCTTGAACATCTCCAGCATCCGCTCGGTGACGACGTAGCCGCC
>SKJZ01000272.1 GCA_007121755.1 Halorhodospira sp.
CCCATCCGGTAGTCGGCATCGACCGAGTAGCTGGTGAGGGTGTAGCTGAGCGGCTTGGTTTCGCGTCCGTCGACTTCGAACACGTCGGTGTCGTTGTCGCGGTCGTCGTAGCGGATGGCCGCGCGCAGCCGAAGGCGGTCGGTGAGCCGGTGGACGCCCCGCAGGTTGAAAGCTGTGGTGGCGATCTCGCCATCCAGATCGGTCACCGCTGTGCCGTTGCGGATGACATCCTCGCCCGCGGGGACAAAGCCGTCGTCCTGGACCATGCGTCCGATGTGGAGATCGCCGGAGACCCGGGATCCAGGGGTCAGGGTGTAACCGCCGGCAAAGCTGAAGCGGTGGAAGGTGTTCTCCGGCTCCAACGCGTAGTGGTCGTCGGCGTCACTCAACTCCATGGAGGAGTCACCCTCCTGGGAGAAGGCGGAAAGGTGGTAGGCCGCGCTCCCCTGGAACTGATCGCCCATATACTCCAGGCGGACGTTGTAGGTATCGGTCTGGTGGTCGACGACCTCCGGCCCCCATACCGGGGTGCTCGCGAAGGAGCGGTCGAACCCGCGCAACCGCGTCCCGTCCCGCGTCTCCCGCCCCACATCGGCGCTGATCCGCCAGCGGTCATCCATCGCTGGAAGCAGCTTGGAACCCCCCAACCGGAAGCGTTGGCGCTCCTGCTCGATGTCGATGTCCCGTTCGCCACCGGCGACCAGTTCGTGACTGCCGGCCCCGCTGTACCGGGAAGTCACGTCCTGCCACTGGTTGTGCGGCATCTGCCGGAAGTCGAAAAAGGCCGAGTAACTGCCCTGGCTGCCGTACTCGCCACGCAGGGAGCGAGAGTCGAGCCCGAGGTTGCGCCCCCGCAACCGCCAGTAGCGCATCGAATCGGCGTCGTGCGACGGGCGGTCATGGAGGTCCACGTTGAGGTCGAGATAGAGGCCGTCATCGGTCAAGCCGTTAAAACGGCCAAACATAAACGATTCCTCGCTCAGGTAGCCGATACCGGCGGCCACCTCGTGGCGGGTCTCCGAGAGGTGTTCCCACAACTCTTCGTCACGCTCCACCGTCTCGCCGAGGTCGAACATCGCCGCCGCCGAGAGGGGCAGCAGGCAGAAGGTGGTCGCCACCAAGCGCGGAGCGTACTTGTAGATCGTTATCTTTTTCATTGCCCAGACTCCTTACGCAAACGGCCGGCTCAGCGCCTGAAGTTGTACCCCTGCGGGTGGTTGGACCCGTGGACCTGCGAGTGGCAGTTGAGGCAGTTGCGGCCCGCGGCGAAGCTCGTGCCCAACTGATCCCGGTCGTACATTCGGGAGGCGTGATCGCCGAAGACCTCATCCAGGTGGCACTGCTGGCAAAGCTGCGGTCCCCGCACCTCCAACAGGCCGCGGTGGATCGAGCCGTGGACTTGGTGACAACTGGTGCAGTCCTCCCGCGCCGGCATGTGCTCCCACAGGAACGGCCCCCTCTTTTCGGCGTGGCACGAGTAGCAGGTCTCGTTGATGTTCGGCTCCTTGAGCAAGCCGGAGCCGGTGGCGCCGTGAGGCTCATGGCAGTCGGAGCACGCCATCAGGCCGTCGGGCACCGGGTGGCGGGACGGGCGCCGCAGTTCGTGCTCCTGCTGTTTGTGGCAGTCGGTGCAGACCTGGGGCTGGGTGTCGGTGAAGAGCACGTCGTCGTGGCCCGTGTGGATGTCGTGGCACGAGGCGCAGGAGAGTTCGGCGAAGTCGTGGTCGCTGCCCTGCCAGTGGACGACGTGGCTGTCGCCCTTGTGGCAGTCGAGGCACGCCTCGTTCTGCTTGGCCACCGGAGTGCGGTCGCCGGTGAAGGTGACCTCGGGGTAGAACTCGTCGTCCTCCAAGTGGTCGGCCGAGTCGCCGTGGCACGAGGTACACCCGGCGTCGCCGAAGCGGGTGCGCTCGTCGGCGACCGCGGCGTGCGCGGTCTTGTAGACCGGCAGCACCGGATAGTCCTCGGTCTCGTCGTGGCACCGGGTACACCGGTCGGGATCGGTGTCTCTGGCGTGGACGGCGCTCGCGGCCGTTGCCAGCAATGCCGCAACCAGGGCCGCGGCCAAAAAGCGCAGCCCCCACCCGCCGGGGGCACGGCCGTCTCTCGTTTTACTCAGGCGTTTGTGATGCATCGAGCCACCTCTCCATCCATTGCGTCGTTATCTTTGTCGTGGCGCTTGCCGGCACGGCCGGCAGACGCTGCCTTCAGTTATCGCTCGACAATGGCGAGATCCCCCCTCGGCGGATGGCCCACGGAGATGTCGAAGTCCATGGACACGTAGTGGTGGCGGCCCTCGCTCCCTCCGTTGTGGACGGCTATGCCGCCGTAGTAGGTTTCGCCCGGCGCCAGCGGGATACTCCCTGGCCCGCTTTCATCCAGGCGCCGGCTCACCTCGACGACCCAGCGGTCGCCGTCGCGCTCCGCGCTCAACACTTCGAGGGTGCCGGAGGTGAAGTCCATGTTGCGTTTCTCCAGCACGTAGCCGTGGCCGGCGGCCGGCTCCATGCCCTCGCCGACATGGATGCGCCAGTACTCCATAAAGTAGCCGTCGTCCAGCAGCTGGGCGAGTTCGCTTTCGGAGCGGTAGTTCTTGCCGCCGCCGCTCGGTTCCATCGCGGTGCGGGAACCGGGCAGGTACATCGTCAGGCCGCGGTCGGCGGGCATGCCCGTGAGGTCGTCGTGGCACGTCGCCCAACACCCCGTGCGCTGCGCCTCTAGAACATCGGCGGTGGCGAAGAAGAAGGCCACCGCCGAGTCGTACTCGTCGGTCTCGGGCTCCTGCGGCCCGCCGGTGGCGTCCCATGAGAAACGGAGGTAAACACGCTCGTCGTCGTAAGTGCCCTGGACCTCGAGATCGGTGTAGTGGCGCATGTTTGAATCGATGGCCGCGCCCAGGTAGTCGTCGTCGCGGACGATCTCCGCGCCCCAATCGGCGGCGGGGATATCGTCGGCAATCTCGTGGCAGTAGGCGCAGTTGCGTCCGCCGTCCCGGAACCGCTCCACCGCGCGGGACGGATGGCCGGCGGGCGGGCCGGAGCCGTCCGCCGGGTCGAGGGTCCACCGGAAGGAGACCTCGCCGGGATAGAAGAGTGTGAACTCGCTCTTGGGTACGTTGTCCCAATCGGTAGCTGCCGTCTGGGCCGCCACTCCGGCGGCCGTGGCCAGAAAAACAGACGCCGCGACAGAGCCGCGGACGGCCGTGCCGATGACCGACCACCGGGTTGCCGTCCGCATGTCGCGGGCCGATCGATTTGCTTGCTCGTTAAGAACGCTCATATCCCTCCCCGAATGAAAAAAGCGCGCGGGCCGGCCGCTCTCCCCCCCCAATGTTCGGGCCGGCCCGCGCATCCCCCCTACTGACTCATCACCGCGATGTCGCCGTCGTCGCTGTCGATGGTGAAGGTGTACTCAAGCGAGACGTGGTGGAAACGGCGGTCGGCGTGGGCCTCGTGGATGGCGAAGCCGCCGTGGTAGACGGTCCCCGGCTCCAGATCCTTCCGGGTGTCGGTGCCGGCGGCCAGGGGCCGGCTGAAGACGACCGACCAGCGGTCGCCGTCGTGCTCGGCGTCGGCGCTGATCGCGGGCTCATCGTGGATGTGGCGCCTGTCGAGCACGTAGCCGTCGACCGGCACCGCATCACCCTCCGGGGTCAGCTTCGCCTGCCAGTACTCCATGAAGACCCCGTCGGCGATCAAGTCCTGCAGCTCGCCGTCGGAGCGGTAGCTGGTTCCGGCGCCGTGGGGCGTGAGATCGGTGCGCGACTCGAAGATGTACTTGGTCAGATCTTCATTGCCGTCATACTCGTAGGCCATGCCGATCATGTCGTCGTGGCAGGTGCCGAAGCAGCCCGCGCGGGTGGCGACACGCACCGCGGGTGTCGAGAACATCATGTTGGCCCGCGCCTGGTAGTCCGGGTCCATGACCTCGCCGTCGTAGTTGGCGTCGTCCCACGAGAGCCGGAAGTAGGCGTTATCGCCGTCGTGAGCGGCCTGGACCTGCAGATCGATGAACGGCGGCATGCCGGCCACGCGCTCGACGTTGGGCTCCAGCGGGCTGTCGCCGGAGAGGACGTTTTCGCCCATCTCGTCCTGTTCGTCGTCGTGGCAGTACTTGCAGTTGCGGCCCTCGTCGCGGAAACGCTCCACGGCGCGCTCATCGTGGCGGGACGGCGTCATCGCCCGCTCGAACGAGGCCTGACCGGCGTAGATCAGCC
>SKJZ01000110.1 GCA_007121755.1 Halorhodospira sp.
AGCCAGCGGCCAGAATTCCGTGGCGAATAGCCACGGCCTCATTGAAGCCAGAGCATCGCCAGGAACTACGCCGAACAGATGGCAGGAATTCCGTGGCGAATAGCCACGGCCTCATTGAAGCAACGTTGACGCCTTTTGCTCGGGGTCCAGGGCCGATAGAATTCCGTGGCGAATAGCCACGGCCTCATTGAAGCCAGCGGACATATGAGACGTTCACCCGTGATCTTTATACAATCCCCCGGTGGTTACTCGATACGTGCTGGTTTCCGCGCTGACCCTGGCCGCTCTGTACTACGGAGGGTGGGGGTGGTTTGTCGCCGCCCTGGTCGCCGTGGCGCTCATCTTCCCGGCCGCACGGCGCGGGCTGCGCTGAGGCGCTCGACGGCGCGGCATCAACTCCTCGAGGTAGAGCCCGTCTATGTTGTCCGGCGACCAGCCGTAGACGACGGCCACATGGCCATGACGTCGTCTACGTCGCCGTCCGGGTGTTCCCCGCACCTGCAGGGATAATTTGGATGGCGGAGTGGTGATCCATGAGGCTAGGAGTCGGTGCGGGAGCCCGGTTCTGGACGCAAGACGCTGTCACCCATGAGCATGTGGGTCTGCGAAGCGCCCCCGCGCTAAACGCCCGCCACGTTCGGGGGTATGAGCCCCGCGCCGCGATGTTCGCTCCGCAACCCGACAATGGATGGTAGCAAATGATTGAGGTGAGAATCGACGGTAAGCCCCATGACGGCTCCGCCCCCTCGTTGAGAACATCGATATGACGCCGAAAACGGAAGCCGCTCATCGTGGATAAACCGTTCAAGGGCGGCGATGTAGTTGGCCACGACATCGTCGAAGGGGACACCCGGCTCGTGCTCCATCTCGAAGAGCAGCAGATCCGACAACGATGACTAGGTGCCCTCGATCTGGCTGGACACCAGGGCTTCCTTGCGGATGTAGGCGTACAGGAATATATCCGGCTCCGGGAGCAGCGCGGTGATGGAGTTGCCCCACTTCAGTGGACGGTTTCGCGCTCGCCATACCCTCTTCCTTTGTGTTCGAGAAGGGCCTCATTGACGAACTAGAGCGTCTAGGCGGAGTAGCAGCCGCTGGCGGAGAGTGCCACGATATGTACATCGGCACGTACGGTAGTTGCACAGCCACCGCCCAAGCGGCGTGCGCCACGGCCGATTGAGGGAGCGAGGGGTGCTGCTGGCACCCCATCCCCTTCTCAATCGCCCCCCTGTCTATCCTGACCCTAATGACGGCCCCTGGCTGTCGTCGTCTTCGTCAAGGGCATCGAACAAATCCAGCGACACCTCAACACATCTAGCATGAATGTATGCCCAATCGTTCCACGGTGGCCGCAACCCCTTATACTCCGAGAGGTTCACCTCCTCGAGATCGTATGGAAGCGGCTGCGCGAGTTGGGCATACAACTGCTGAAGCGCAGATTGGTCGTCAGGCTGCGGGTATAGACGATCGAGGTCACGTAATGCCCGCGCCGCACGCTCATGGCCCAAATGATCCTGGAGCGCCACAAAATCCAAGTAATCGCGAGTCGCATTCCGTGAAAGGATCAATGCTGCCTTGATCCTCAACATCTCCTCTGGAGTCGGTAAAACGAGCGACTCCCCGCCAATTTCAACCTCCTGGGTCTCCAAGGGTTCTTGGCGTCGCAGTTGCCTCACTCCCGTATCGATTCCATCGAGGTTGCCCAAGATGAGAACGGGACGTTGTCGGCGCGCGGTGTTCCAGCCTGCCACCTGCTCAAGGTCGGCCAGTACAGCGTTGAAGCGATCACGCAGGCTGACCACGACATGGTCCGCATCACAGGAGAAGCGATGGCCTGCATAAAATGCCGCTGCTGTGCCGCCCACAAGAACCGATCCCGGCAGAACTTGCTGCAAATGGGCAGCGGCGCTCAACACCTGCTCCCAGTCAGGAAAGTCGCCGTCGTGCATACTCACTCCAGAAATAGTAGCGCTGCGCGTAAGGGTCATGGACATGAGCCTGGCACACCCGAATGATCTTCTCGCGCAGCGTGGGGTCGCGCCGCGCGGTTCGGCGCAGATCGCGCCAATCCTGTCGACGGCCACGCGAGATCACGTCATCGATGGCGGCCAGGGTGTAGCCTTGTGGCTCGATGTGACGGTGCTGCACGACGACTCCCTCTCCGTTTATGAGCCTCCATGCCCATTCTATCCCGGCTCCCGGGCGGCCTAACAGCACCTCCATCAGGCGACGGACGTAGCGGGCGGCGAGGACGCGCTTGCCGACGCCTAGGCCCTCGCCGAGGAGGCTTACGACGATGCCGAGGCCGCCACCGGCCTCAAGACGCGCCACCTGCGTTGCCGCATGCCCGAACTCAAGCGCACCGCGCATGCCGTGACCCGCACAAATCCCCAAAGGGGGGTAGAATGGCCGCGAAAAACCTGCGGATACCAACCTTGCGGCTAGTACTATCGGGGCACCCCTCATGAAGGATCGCGCTCGCCATACCCTCTTCTCTCTTGTCTTCGGCCGGAGACGAAGGGCCGATGCGGTCCGGGCGGTCTTTTGCGTGCTCCTCTCGGCTGCGCTGCTGGTTGCCGGAAACGCGGCGGCGGATGAGGCCCACTACTCCGCCGGGTCTTACGAGGCGCTGCAGCGGGCCTTGACCGATCCGCTGCGGCGGGCGGTGGACGACGAGGCGCTGGTTATCGATATCACCGGCGATATCACGGGGTTCGACAGGCCGTTGGAGTATACGGGCTCGCGGCCGCTCCACATGAGGGCGGCTTCCGGGAAGGAGCCGGTTCTAGACGGCGGCGGCGCCACCGGGATTCTGGATCTGCGCACCGCGGCGGCGCTCTCGATCGACGGACTGACGTTCACGCGGGGGCGCGCGCGTGCGGGAGCGGCGATCCACGCCCCGCAAGGGGTAGTCCGCGTCGTAAACTCCAAGTTCTTCGGCAATGCCGCCGGCAGCAACGGCGGCGCTATTCATGCCGGCAGCGGGCTGGAGATTCGGTCCTCCCGTTTCGCGGACAACCGGGCGGGGCGCTTCGGCGGCGCGGTGAATACCGGCCGGGAAGGGTCTCTGGAGGTCCACGACTCGGTGTTCGCCGGCAATCACGCGGACGCCTATGGCGGAGCCGTTCGCGTTTACTACGGCGCCCTGCGGATAGTGGCGAGCCGGCTTGAGGGCAATCAGGCCGGCGCGGGAGGCGGGGCAATCTCCGTCTACCACGGTGAGCCCGTCGAGCTGATCGATGCCGAGTTCACCAGCAACAAGGCCGCGGAGATAGGCGGCGCCGTCTACTCTTACGCCTCCCGCGCCGTCGCCGTCGAGGCTTCCATCTTCGAGGACAATCACGCCCCGGACGGCGGCGGCGCGGTCTACGCCGTCACCCGTGACGACGAGGCGGTGCGCTCCACCGGTTCGCGCTACGTAGCCAACAGCGATTCGCCGTTGGCGGGCGGACGGCTCCGGGACGGCGGCGGGAACCTCTTCCTCTTCAACCACAATCCGTTCGACGAGTTCCACTACCGGGTGGAGAGTTACGGGGAGTTGCGCGCGAGCCTCGACGATCCGTGGGGGCGGGCCGGCGACGAGTTGGTCATCGCGGTGGCGGCGGACATCGTCGGCTTTGACGACGGGCCGCTGGCCTATACCGGTGAGCACGATCTACGCCTGATCGCCGAGAACGGTGGACGGTTCACGCTCGACGGCGGCGGCGAGTCACCGATCCTGCGCTTCGTATCGCCGGCTGATCTGACCGTGCGGGGGCTGCGCTTCGTTAATGGCGCAACAAACGCGGATGGCGGCGCACTGCGGATCATTAACGCCGGCAACGTCTACCTCTTCGGCGCGGCCTTCGAGGGTAATACCGCCGCCAACGGGGGCGCCGTGGCGGCGTACGGTGTCGGGCGGCTCCACATCCACGACTCCACCTTTATCGGCAACCGCGCCGACGGCTGGGGCGGCGCCGTCGCGGTCGTCGAACGGGTGCGAGGGGCGGCCCGGCTGGCAATCGACGGCGCCGGCGAGTTCCGAACGCCTCCGGAGCGCCACCGGGCTGAAGTATCGATCAGTGGCGGCGCTTTTCACGCCAACCGCTCCGGGGCGCCGGGCGGGGCCGTTGCCGCGGGGCGCCTGGCCACTCTCGCCTCGCCCTACGCGCGGCACGACTTCACCGGGGATGTGCTGATCCTCGACAGCGAGCTGG
>SKJZ01000015.1 GCA_007121755.1 Halorhodospira sp.
CAACTGGTCACGGCGCTCGAACGCCTCCTCAATGGTGGTGCGAATCTCGGACATATTATTAACGCTCCGAAGTTATAAGTTATAAGTTGGAAGTCGCAAGTTGGAAGTCGCAAGTCGCAAGACCAAGACGCAAGAACGCATTCTTGCAACTTGCAACTTGCAACTTGCAACTAGCAACTTGCTTGTACAAACCTCTTGATCCTTTGCGCCGCCTCCACGCAGGTCTCCAGATCCTGGACCAACGCCATCCTGATCCGGTTGGCTCCCGGATCGACCCCGTCCCGGCCGCGGGAGAGAAAGCGGCCGGGCAGAACCATGACGTGCTCCTCTTCCCAGAGGCCGCGAGCGAACTCGGTATCCGGGATCGGGGTCCGCGGCCACAGATAGAAGCCGCCGTGGGGCATGGTTGTCTCTTCCAGGACGTCGTCGAGGATCCCGATAACGGCCTGCAGCCTTTCGGTGTAAGCGCTCCGGGCGATGGCGGCGTGCGCGTCGTCGGTCCAGGCGGTCCGGCTGGCCTCCTGGACGTGGAGCGGCATCGCGCACCCCTGATAGGTCCGGTAGCGCAGGAAGGCGTGGATGAGGCCGGTGTCGCCGACCACGAATCCGGAGCGCAGGCCCGGAGCGCTGGAGCGTTTCGAGAGGCTGTGAAAAGCGATGCAATTCTCCAGGCCGGACCGGCCGCTCTCCAGGCAGGCCTGGATCAAGCCGGGCGGGGGCTCTCCGCCGTCGGGGTAGATATCGGCGTAGCACTCGTCCGCGGCCACGATGAAGCCGTACCGTTCGGATAGCTCCAGGAGTCGACGGAAGTACTCCCGGTCGGCGATGCCGCCGGTGGGGTTGGCCGGGGTGGTGAGGTAGAAGATCTGAATCCGGTTCCAGACGCTTTCCGATCTCACCGCGTCGAGGTCTGGCATGCCGTTGACGGGGTCGGCCAGGATCTGGATCGGTTCAGCGCCCGTCAGCAGGGCGGCGCCCTCGTAGATCTGATAGAACGGATTCGGCATCGCGATGGCGGCGCGGCGTCCGCTGATGATGGTCTGAGCAAGCGCGAACAGCGCCTCCCGGGTGCCGTTCACCGGAAGGATCTGGGAGCCGGGATCAATCGTTCCGGTGGGCAGCCGGTAGCGGCGCGCCAGCCATCCGGCCACCGCTTCGCGCAGGGCGTTAGTGCCGGCGGTGGCCGGGTACCGGTTCATCAGGTGGGCGTGTTCCGTCAATGCCTGCCGGATGAAGACCGGCGTCGGATCGCGCGGCTCTCCCATGCCGAGGGAGATTGCGGGCGCCGTCGATTTCGGACGGGAGCCCGCCAAAAGGCGTTCCAGGCGTTCGAACGGGTAGGGCTGTAAGTGCGGAAGTCCTCGGTTCATGGGGCCTCCTCGTCCAACAAGGCGCGTAACCGCTCACGCACGCGGCGGAATTGCTCCGGCGCGAGCAGGGGGCGGCCGTCCTCGTCAGTGATAAAGAATACGTCTTCGGCGCGCTCACCAATGGTGGAAATCTTCGCGTTCTTTACTCGCACCTTGCAATCGGAAAAGGCTTGGCCGACTCGGGCCAGCAAGCCGGGGCGGTCGGCGGTGATGATTTCGAGCGCCGTGCGTTGGTTCTGCGGATCGTCGCTGAAAGTAATCTGGGTCCGGGTCTGAAAGTGGCGCAATTGGCGCGGCAGTCGCCGTGCGGCCGGCGGTTGCGGTGCCTCGCCGGTGTGATCGGCAATGGCGGCGCGGATCGCCTCCCGGATCTCGGCGGCGCGCAGCGCGATATCGACCGGTTCGCCGTCGCTATCGAGGACCATGTAGCTGATCAACGTGTAGTCGCATTCGGTGGTGATGATCCGGGCGTCCTGGATGTCGAGGCCGAGCCGGTCCAGGGCCGAGACGGAGCGGGCGAACAGGTGCGGATTGTCCCGGGCGTAGAGAAAGACCACCGTGCCGCCCCGCTGGTCGTCGGCGGAGATTACGACCAACGGCAGATCGGCGTCGCCGGTCGCCGCCACGGCCTCGGTGTGCCAAGCGATCTCCCGGGGCGTATGGCGTAGGAAGTAGTCGTCGGGCAGCCGCTGCCAGATCTCCCGCACCTTCGCGTGGCCGATGCCGCCATGGTAAAGGAGGCGCCGGGCCTCCGACTGCGCCTCCCGGACCAACTCCGGCTTGTCGACCGGGTTGCCGAGCCCCCGGCGTAACGCACGCCGGGTCAAGGTGTAGAGTTCATCCAGCAGGGCCGCCCGCCATGAGTTCCATAGCTCCGGGTTGGTAGCGCGGATATCGGCGACTGTCACCAGGTAGATACAGTCGAGATGGATCTGATCGCCGACCAGCCGGGCGAAGTCGGTGATCACTTGCGGGTCGGAGAGGTCCTTGCGCTGAGCGGTCATCGACATGGCCAGATGGTGCAGGACGAGCCAACTCACCAGCCTCGCGTCGTAGGCGCCGAGGCCGTGCTGGATGGCGAACTCGTAGGCGTCCCGCGCGCCCAGTTCCGAGTGGTCGCCCCCGCGCCCTTTCGCGATGTCGTGAAAGAGCGCCGCGAGGAAGATCAACTCCGGCTTGCGCACCCTCGTCATGACGGTGTGGGCCAACGGCAGTTCGTCACGGTGTTCCGGAATGGCCATGCGGCGCAGATTCCTCACCACAAACAGGGTGTGGGAGTCTACCGTATAGACATGGAACAGGTCGTACTGCATGCGCCCGGTGATGCGGCCGAAGGCTGGAATGTAGCGGCCCAGCACGCCGTAGCGGTGCATGCGTCGCAGGGCGTGGGTGATCCCCTGTGGTTGCCGCAGGATCTCCATGAACAGGGTCCGGGCGCGCATATCCCGCCGGAAACGCTCATCGATTAGCGTCCGGTGCTGGCGGATCAAGCGGATCGTGGCGGCGCGCACCCCCTTCAGCTCCGGGTGCTGCTCCAGTAGCAGAAAGACCTCCAGCAAGGCGAAGGGGTAGTCGCGGAAAACATGGCGGTGGGCGACTTCGAGAAAGCCTTTGCGAGCCTGGAACCGTTTGTTGATCGGGACCGGGGTCTCGTTCTCTTCGGCGTAGAGGATCACCTCGGCGAACAGTTGCAACAGCATTTCATTCAGTCGCGACAGCTCCATGACCGTGCGGAAATACCGTTGCATGAACTGTTCGACGGCCAGGGCGCCGTCCTTGTCGCTGTAACCGAACTCGCCGGCCAGTGCGATCTGGTGGTCGAACAGCAGGCGGTCTTCGCGGCGGCCCGCGAGGGTGTGCAGCGCGAAGCGCACGTCCCAGAGAAAGCACTGCCCCGCGTACAGCGCCTGGTACTCCGCCTCCGTCAGAAAGCCCTCCTTGACCAGATCGTGCAGGCGGTCGGCACCGAAGTGGCGTTTCGCCACCCAGCCAACCATCTGAATATCCCGTAGTCCCCCGGGGCTCGCTTTGATATTCGGCTCCAGGTTGTAGGCGGTGTCGTGGTACTTGTCGTGGCGCGCCTGCTGCTCGGCGAGCTTGACCTGAAAGAAGGTCCGGCTCGGCCAGACCCGGTCGTGCCCGGTCACTTCCCGCATCTCGTGGAACAGATCCGCCGAGCCGGCGATTCGGCGGGACTCCATCAGGTTTGTGGCGATAGTGACATCGGCACCGGCGGCTTCCTCGCATTCGGGCACGGTGCGGACGCTGTGGCCGACGTCCAGGCCGAGATCCCATAGTGCGGCAATGAACGCCTCAACGGCCTCGGCGAGGCGCTCGCGGGTACTGGGTCGGATAAGCACCAAGACGTCGACGTCGGAGCCTGGATGGAGTTCGCCCCGGCCGTAGCCACCGACCGCCACCAGGGTGGAGAGGTCGCCGAAGGCCCCCAAGCGGCTCTCCCATGCACGGTTGAGAATACGGTCCATCAGCGCGGCCCGCCAGGGCACCAGTTCAGCGGCCGGAGCGCCCTCGGCGAAGCATTGGCGCAGTATCGCATCGCCGTCGGCCAACGCCTTGCGTAAAACGGCGATCAGGGAGGCGCCCTGCGCCAACTCCGCGGCGACTGCGTCGTCATCGTAGATCTGGATGTCTGCCGCCAGCGGCTTTTCGGGCGTGTGGCTCATGCGGTGTGGCTCCGGGACAGGTTCTGTCCGGGTCAGCCTCGGTCGTGCGGGTCCGGCGTGAGTATCTCGTGGCCGTCGTCCGTCACTAGGATGGTGTGCTCCCATTGGGCCGACAGGGCCCGGTCCCGCGTGACCACGGTCCACTGGTCGCGAAGCAGCCGTGTGGCGGGGCGTCCGGCGTTGACCATGGGTTCGATGGTGAACGTCATGCCGGCCTCCAGTTGGAGGCCCTTGCCGGGTTCGCCGTAGTGCAGCACTTGGGGCTCCTCGTGAAACTCGCGGCCGATGCCGTGGCCGCAATACTCCCGGACCACGGAGAAGTCGCGGGCCTCGGCGTATGCCTGAACTGCGTGCCCGATATCCCCCAAACAAGCGCCCGGACGTACCTGCTCGATCCCGCGCCACAAGCACTCATGAGCCACTTCCACCAGCCGCCGCGCTTGAATGCTCGGCTTGCCGAGAAAGAACATCCTGCTGGTGTCGCCGTGCCATCCGTCTTTAATGATGGTGACGTCTATATTGAGGATGTCGCCCTTCTTGAGCTTCTTAGGTCCCGGGATGCCGTGGCAGACGACATGGTTGACGGATGTGCAGATCGACTTCGGAAATCCGCGGTAGTTCAGCGGTGCCGGAACGGCGTCCAACTCTTCGGTGATATACCGGTGGCAGAGGGTGTTCAATTCTTCAGTAGTAACACCGGGTTGAACGTGGGGCGTGATCATGTCCAGGACTTCCGCGGCCAGGCGTCCGGCGCGGCGCATCCCTTCAATCTCGTCGGGGGTTTTGATGGTTACGGCCATTCAGCAAGCATACCATGGGCCGTTCGCGGCCTTCATGCCAGTCGATGGGGAAATTGTGATAACTCAACAATCTGTGGTATAAAGCGCGCGCCCTCTCGGGCTCTTGTAAATGCCCCCTATCCGGGGGAGAACGATTCCACACATGCACCGGCACATGCGGCCGGGTGCCCGGCGAGTCCGGGTTGCCGCGTGAGGGTGTATGGAGGCCTAACCCGATACAGAGGAGATATCCCATGGCCGACGTGTCTATGCGTCAAATGCTGGAGGCCGGCGTCCATTTCGGTCACCAGACGCGTTTCTGGAATCCGAAGATGGCACCCTATATCTTCGGCGAACGCAATAAGATCCACATTATTAACCTTGAAAAGACCCTGCCGCTTTACAAAGACTCCCTGAACTTCGTGGGCCGTCTGGCCGCGAAGGGGGGCAAGGTCTTGTTCGTGGGCACCAAGCGGGCTGCCCGGGACCTGGTCCGGGAGCACGCCGACCGTTGCGGCATGCCCTACGTCAACCACCGCTGGCTCGGCGGCATGTTGACGAACTTCCGGACTGTCAAGCAGTCCATCGCCCGGCTAAAAGAGCTGGAGGCGCAGGCGGAGGACGGGACCTTTGACAAGGTCACCAAGCGCGAGGCGTTGTCGCTGAGCCGGGAGATGGAGAAGCTGGACCGCAGCCTCGCCGGCATCAAGAACATGGAGCGTCTTCCGGACGCGCTCTTCATCGTCGACGTGGGCCACGAACATATCGCCGTGGCCGAGGCGAAGAAGCTCGGTATTCCGATCATCGGCGTGGTGGACACTAATGGCTCGCCGCGGGGCGTGGATTACGTCATCCCCGGCAACGACGACGCTATCCGGGCCATCGAGGTCTACGTCAGCGGCATGGCCGACGCGGTGATGAACGCCCGTCAGGCGGCGTCCGTCGCCGCCGCTTCCGGCAAGGACGACTTCGTCGAAGTGCCTGAGGAGGCGCCTCAACAGTAGGCGCCGGTGCCCCGACGGTTCGGATATGTGGATGAAGTACGGCGGGGCGCCGTTGCCGCGTCCCGCCGCACAACGAGAAGGTGACTAAGTTATGTCCGTTTCTGCATCACTGGTAAAGGAGCTTCGGGAGCGTACCGGCTCCGGCATGATGGAGTGCAAGAAGGCGTTGGTGGAGACCGACGGCGATATCGAGGCCGCGGCCGACATTATGCGCAAGAAGGGATTGGCGAAGGCCGACAAGAAAGCCGGCCGCGTGGCGGCCGAGGGCCGGATCGCCGCGGCCCGTTCGGAAGACGGCCGCACCGGGGTGTTGGTCGAGATCAACAGCGAGACTGATTTTGTCGCCAAGGGCGACGACTTTTTGGCCTTTGCCGATGCGATCGCCCAACGCGCGTTGGACGACGCGCCGGAAGACTTGGAAGGCCTACTGGAGTGCCGGATTGACGGTCGCAGCATCGAGACTGCACGTCAGGAGTTGGTCGCCAAAGTGGGTGAGAATGTTCAGGTGAGGCGGTTCGTCCGTTTCGCCGATAGCGCCCATACTGTGGCCCAGTATCTGCACGGGGCGCGCATCGGCGTGATGGTGGAGTTGGAAGGCGGCGACGAAGCGCTGGGCCGGGATCTGGCCATGCACATCGCGGCCTCCTCGCCGCTCTGCGTCTCCCCGGAGGATGTGCCGGCGGATCAGTTGGCCAAGGAGAAGGATATCCTGATGGCGCAAGCCGCCGAGAGTGGCAAGCCGCCGGAGATTGTCGAGAAGATGGTCGAGGGGCGGTTGAACAAGCACCTGAAGGAGATCACATTGCTGGGGCAGCCCTTCGTCAAGGATCCCGACCAGTCCGTGGAACAATTGCTCAAGGGCGCCGGCGCCCGGGTTGTCAGCTTCGTGCGTTATGCGGTGGGCGAAGGCAAGGAGAAAAAGCAGGAGAGCTTCGCCGACGAGGTGATGGCACAGGTCAAGGGCTCCTGAACGCGGGAGACGAGGTATGAGTGAGTTGCACTATCGCCGCGTGCTGATCAAGCTCAGCGGCGAGGCGTTGCTCGGTGACAGCGCCTACGGCATCAGTCCGGAGGTGTTGACACGGCTGGCCGCGGAAGTCGCCGAGGTCAGCGCGTTGGGCGTTGAGACCGCGCTGGTGCTCGGCGGCGGCAATATCTTCCGCGGCGCCGGCATGGCCGCAAAGGGGATGGATCGGGTTACCGCCGACCATATGGGGATGCTGGCCACGGTGATGAATTCACTGGCCCTGCAGGATGCGTTGGAGCGCCGGAACGTCTTTTGCCGCGTGATGTCGGCGATCGAGATTAACGAGGTGTGCGAGGATTATATCCGCCGTCGTGCCGTCCGGCACCTGGAGAAGGGGCGGGTGGTGATCTTCGCCGGCGGGACCGGCAATCCGTTCTTCACCACCGACTCCGCGGCCAGCCTGCGGGCGGTGGAGATCGGCGCCGACCTGATGCTCAAGGGCACCAAGGTGGACGGGGTCTACTCCGCCGATCCGGTGACCCATCTGGACGCCAAGCGTTACGAGCACTTGACCTACGACGAGGTCCTGCACCGGCAGTTGAATGTGATGGACGCGACGGCCATTGTTCTCTGCCGCGATCAGGGGATGCGTATCATGGTCTTCGATATCACCCAGCCGGGGGCGATGGTCCGGGCGGTACGCGGTGAGCCCGTCGGTACCGTGGTGGACAATGGCTCGGCCGGCGCTGAAGGGGAGGCACTGTGATTGAGGAGATTCGTCAGGACGCCGAGCAGCGGATGCAGAAGAGCGTGGAGAGCTTCCGCCACGAATTGAGCCGGCTGCGCACCGGCCGCGCCCATACGAGCTTGGTGGACCATATCCAGGTGGAGTACTACGGTAGCAAGGTGCCGTTGCGGCAGGTGGCCAATGTATCCGTGGAGGATGCCCGCACCCTGTCGGTCACGCCGTGGGAGCAACAGATGGTGCCGGTGATTGAGAAGGCGGTCATGAGTTCCGATCTCGGACTGATGCCGACCTCGGCCGGACAGGTGGTGCGCATTCCGTTGCCGCAGTTGACCGAAGATCGGCGGCGCGATCTGGTGAAGGTGGTTAAGCAGGAGGCCGAGCAGGCGCGGGTCGCCATCCGCAATATTCGGCGCGAGGCCAATTCCGATTTGAAGGAACTGACCAAGGAGAAAGAGATCACTGAGGACGACGAGCGTCGGGGCCAGGAGGCGGTCCAGAAGATCACGGACCACTATGTGTCGGAGATCGACCGGATCCTGGAGGAGAAAGAGCAGGAGCTGATGGAGGTCTAGCGGGCTGCGCCGTATGGATACCGATCTCTGCGAGCACACGCTGGAGCGCCTCTCGAATCTGCGCCTGCCTCGCCATTTGGCGGTGATCATGGATGGCAACGGACGATGGGCCGAACGGCGCGGCCAACCGCGCCACGTCGGCCATCGGGCGGGCATCCGCGCGGTGCGGACGATTATCGAGGCGGCGGCCCGGCTCAAGCTGGACGCGCTGACCCTTTTCGCTTTCAGCAGCGAGAATTGGCGCCGGCCCAAGGGCGAGGTGCGGGTGCTGATGGAGTTGTTCCGCGCCACGCTCGATCGTGAGTTGGAGCGCCTCCATCAGAACCGTATCCGCTTGCGCGTGATCGGTGACCGGGAGCGCCTTGAGAAGCCGCTGCGCCAGCGGCTCGACCACGCCGAGAGGCTGACCCGGGACAACGCCGGGCTGACGCTGGTCGTCGCCACCAGTTACGGTGGCCGTTGGGAGCTGGCGGAAGCCGCCCGGCGTTTGGGCGAGGCAGTGCGGCGCGGAGAGATTGATCCGGAGCAGATCGACGAGGAGTGCTTTGCCGGCGCGCTCTCCGTGCCGGACGTGTGCGCGCCGGACCTCTTTATTCGCACCGGCGGAGAGCGCCGGCTTTCCAATTTCCTGCTTTGGCAACTGGCCTACACGGAACTCTACTTTACCGAGACCCTGTGGCCCGACTTCGGGCTTGAGGACTTGGGCGCCGCCCTGGAGGATTTCGCCGGCAGGGAGCGCCGCTTCGGCCGCACCGGGGAGCAACTCGGACGGATTCGGCATGCTTAGGGCGAGGGTGCTGACGGCGCTGGTCCTGGGACCGGCGTTGTTGGCCGCGGTATGGTTTCTGCCCACTGGTGCGGTAGCAGCGATTCTGGCCGCGGTGGCCGGTCTGGCGGCGTGGGAGTGGACCTCCCTTATGGGCTTGCGGGATGCCGGCGCGCGGGTGTTGGCGCTGACGCTCTTCGCCGTGACTCTGGCCGGTGGGTGGGCGCTGCTGGAGATCGACGGCGCGGCGCCGCTGGCTTTGGCCTTGGCGGCGGGTTGGTGGGGCGTGGCGGCGCTGTGGACCGTGGCCTACGGGTTGGGCCGCGGGGATGATCCGCCCCCGCTTGCACTCGCCGCTATTGTCGGTTGGTTCGTCCTGTGGCCTTGCTGGCTGGCGCTGGTCTACCTCCACGGGCATACGCCGTGGGGGCCGTTCTGGCTTACCTTCCTCTTTCTGTTGGTATGGGCGGCCGATATCGGCGCCTACTTCGCCGGCCGCGCGTTCGGCCGCCACCGTCTGGCGCCGCGAATCAGTCCGGGGAAGACCTGGGAGGGCGTTGCCGGCGGGGCCGTGTTGGCGGTCCTGGTGGGCGTGCTCTTCGTGGCCGTGTTGGCGCCACAGGGGCCGCCGTGGATTGTGCTGCTGCCACTACTGGTCGGGGTGGTGGCGATCTCTGTGGTGGGCGATCTGTTCGAGAGCATGCTGAAACGCCGCGGCGGCATGAAGGATAGCGGCGGGATTCTACCGGGGCACGGCGGCATCCTCGATCGGGTCGACAGTCTGACGGCGGCCGGGCCGTTGTTGGCAGCCGGTCTGGCCTGGTGGCAACTGACACTGTGATCGGGGTTGCGGTATTGGGCGTGACCGGTTCCATCGGTCAGAGCACGCTGGATGTCCTGGCGCGCCACCCGGAGCATTTCCGTCTCGAGTCGGCCGCCGCCGGGCGGGATGCCGAGGGATTGCTCGCGGTTTGTCGGCACCATCGGCCCCGCCGCGTGGCGTTGGCCGATCCGGAGGCGGCCGAACGCCTGCGTGGTTGGCTGGTCGAGGCCGGGGTGACCGGGGTCGAGGTGCTCTCCGGCGACGACGGCGTGGTGGAGATGGTCCGGGACGACGCCGTCGATACGGTGGTCGCCGCCATTGTCGGCGCCGCCGGTCTGGCCTCGGCGTTGGCCGCGGCGGCGGCCGGCAAGCGTATCCTGTTGGCCAACAAGGAGGCGCTGGTGGTCGCCGGGGGGCTCTTTATCAAGACCGCCGAGGCCGGCGGCGCCGAAGTGCTGCCGGTGGACAGCGAGCACAACGCTGTCTTCCAGTGCCTGCCTGCCGGTGGAGCGGGCGGCTTGCCGTCGATCTCCTGTCAGGCTGGGGTGCGCGATTTGGTATTGACCGCTTCCGGGGGACCGTTTCGTGACCGCGATCCCGACGCCCTTGCGGGGGTTACCCCGGAACAGGCGTGTGCCCACCCGAACTGGTCCATGGGGCGTAAGATATCAGTCGATTCCGCAACGATGATGAACAAGGGCTTGGAAGTTATCGAGGCCTACCACCTGTTCAGCGTGGAACCGAGCCGCATTCGTGTGGTCATTCATCGACAGAGCCTGGTGCATGCGCTGGTCTGTTACCTGGACGGCTCCATACTGGCTCATATGGGGGCGCCGGATATGCGCGTGCCTATCGCGCATGCGCTGGGCCATCCTCGGCGCCTGGACTCGGGGGTGGAAATCCTCGACCTGGTGGCTGCGGGGCGACTGGACTTCGAGGCGCCGGAACCGCGCCGCTATCCCTGTTTGGCGCTGGCTTACCGGGCATTGGAGGCGGGCGGAGGGGCGTGCGCGGTGCTCAACGCCGCCAATGAAGTGGCGGTGGAGGCGTTCCTACAGCAGCGCTTGCGCTTCGACCGCATTGCCGAAGTGGTGGACGCGGCGCTGTCGGCGGTGACGCCGGCCGCGCCGGAGAGCCTGGAAGCGGCATTGGAGGCCGACGCGGCCGGCCGCCGCGCGGCCCACCGCCATCTGGAAAGGTATACCTGTTGAGCGACATACCATGACCATTGCGTGGAGTATTGCGGCGTTCATCGTGGCCATCGGCATCCTGGTCACGGTCCACGAAGCGGGGCACTTTCTGGTCGCGCGGTGGTGCAACGTGCGGGTGTTGCGCTTCTCTGTGGGCTTCGGCACTCCGCTGCTGCGTTGGCACGGACGCGGGCCGGACCGCACCGAGTATGTGGTGGCGGCGATCCCGTTAGGCGGCTATGTGCGCATGCTGGATGGCCGTGAGGACGATGTGGCGCCCGAGGAGCGGCACCGGGCGTTCAACCACCGCCCGCTGGCACAGCGCACGGCGATTGTTGCGGCGGGACCGGCGGCCAACTTCCTCTTCGCCGTCGTGGCCTATTGGGCCGTCGCGGTGATCGGGACCGTGGAGATGCGCCCGATCATTGCCGAGCCTCCAGACCAGACCCCGGCGGCCGCGGCGGGCCTTCAGGCCGGCGATGAAGTCCTTAGCGTTGACGGCCGGGAGACGCTGACCTGGCAGCAACTGGCAATGACACTGCTCGATGTCGGTTTCACCCGGGAGGATGTTCCGGTGGCAGTGGAGGGCGAGGACGGCCGTCCGCGAGGGCACTCTCTCGATCTCGCCGCGGAGCCGGCCTTGCGGGAGACCACCGACATCCTCGGCACCGTGGGGCTGCGGCCGTACACGCCCCGGCTTTTGCCGGTCCTTGGCGCTGTCGTGGACAGCGGTCCCGCCGCCGCCGCCGGTCTGCAGGCCGGCGACCGTATCGTCGCCGTCGACGGTGAACCGGTTGATGGGTGGCCCGAACTGGTCGAGCGGATCGAGCCGCGCCCCGGCGAGGAGGTCGGCCTCACCTATCAGCGCGGGGACCGGAGGTTCGAGACGGTGGTGGTCTTGGACCGCCAGCAGCGCGGGGAGCGCGAAGTCGGCCTGCTCGGTGTTCGGCCCCATGTGCCGGAGGAACTGCGGGAGCGGATGAGCCGGGAGGTGAGTTACGGCCCGGTCGCGGGGCTCTGGCAAGGGGTGTCGCGAACCTGGGAGACCACCGCGCTGACGGTCAAGGTGCTCTATCGCATGGTCCGGGGCGAGGCGACACTGCAGAACATCGGCGGGCCGGTCACGATCGGCCAGTTCGCCGGCGACACGGCCGCGCTGGGAGTGGTACCCTTCCTCGCGTTTTTGGGCATCATCAGTATCAGCCTCGGCATTGTGAACCTGATACCGGTGCCCATTCTGGATGGCGGGCATCTCCTCTATTTCCTATACGAGGCGATCAGCGGGCGCCCGCCCTCGGAGAGGGCCCAAGCGATCGGCCAGCGGATCGGCATCCTGGCCTTGATCGGGTTGATGTCCTTGGCCCTCTATAACGATTTCCACCGGCTGTTCGGCTGATTGGGGGCGTGCGAGGCATGAGGGGCCGTAAGGCGTGGTAATTCGGCGGTGGCTGTTCGCCGGCGTGATGCTGCTTGCCGGAACGGTGGCCGCACCGCCGGCCTCCGCCTTCGACCCGTTCACCGTTGAGGAGATCCGCGTGGAGGGGTTGGAGCGGATCGCCGAGGGGACGGTCTTCACCTACCTTCCGGTGGAGCCCGGGGATCGGATCGGCCCCCGCGAGGCGCGGGAGGCCATTCGTGATCTGTACGCCACCGGCTTCTTCCGCGATGTGGAGTTGCGCCGTGACGACGGCGCTCTCGTGGTAGCGGTACGGGAACGGCCCTCCATTGCCCGGCTGGAGTTCCACGGCAACGAGCGGATCCGAACCGAGGATCTTCGGGAGGCGCTGGCCTCTGTCGGCCTGGCCGAGGGACAGATCTTCAACCGCCCGCAATTGGCCGAGATCGAGCGGGAACTCCGCCAGCAGTACTTCAATCAGGGCAAGTACGACGTCTCCGTCGAGAGCACGGTATCGCCGTTGGCACGCAACCGCGTCGCCATTCGGATCGATATCGATGAAGGGCCGGTCGCGGCCATCCGGGAGATCCACTTCGTCGGTAACGAGGTCTTCAGCGACCGGCAACTGCGCGCCGTGTTCGATCAGCGGCCCCGCCGTTGGTGGGCGCCGTGGTCGCAGCGGCACCGCTACTCCCGGGACATGCTCGCCAACGACCTGGAGACGCTGCGCAGCCACTACATGGACCGGGGCTATATCAACTTCGTTGTGCGCTCCACCCAGGTCTCTATCAGCCCGGATCGGCGTGACGTCCATATCACCGTGGCCGTGGACGAGGGGGCGCAGTACACCGTAAGCGAGGTCGATCTCCGGGGGGAATTGATCGTTCCGCCGGATGAACTGATGGAGTTGATGGAGCTAGAGGCGGGCAGCACCTATTCCCGGGCGCGGGTCAACGCCTCCATTCAGGCGATCCAGGACCGCCTCGGCGACGAAGGCTACGCCTTCGCCCGGGTCGATGCGCGCCCCGACGTAGACGACGAGGAGCGCACGGTGGCGTTGACCTTCGCCGTGGACCCGGGGATTCGGGTCTATGTCCGGCGTATCAACATCACCGGCAATCTGCGCACGCAAGACGAGGTCGTCCGCCGCGAGATGCGTCAGATGGAGCGGGCGCCGCTGTCGAATGCCGCGTTGCGCCAGTCCCGGGTCCGGCTCAATCGTCTCGGCTTCTTCGATTTCGTCGATATCGACACGGTACGGGTCCCCGCCACCGACGACCAGGTCGACGTCAACGTCGCCGTCAGCGAGCGGATGACCGGCGAACTTCAAGCCGGGATCGGCTATGGAGACATCCAGGGGCTGCTGATCAATTTCTCGGTCTCCCAGGACAACCTGCTGGGTACCGGGGATCGTCTCAGCATGGGGGCCAATAACTCGTCCGTCTCTACTTGGTACGACCTCTCTTACACCGATCGTTACCACACCATCGAGGGCGTCTCCCGGACGCTGTCCGCCGGCTACCGCGAGACGCGGGCGCGCCGGGCCGATCTGGCCGATTACGATCTGAAGTCCGGCCACGCGTCAGTGGAATACAGTATCCCGTTTACCGAGGTGGACCGCATCGCCGCCCGGCTGCGCTTCGAGCGGATGGAGATCGAGGAGCGGGATGGAACCCCGCCGCGGCTCGTGGACTTTCTGGAGCGTGAAGGGACGCGCTTCGACATGGTCAAGCCCCGGTTGGCGTGGAGCAGGGATACGCGCGATCGGGCGATTTTCCCCATCTCGGGCGCCCGTCAGCAGCTCTCCCTGGAGGGCACGATCCCGGGCGCCGATCTCGAGTTCTACAAGGCGGAGTACCAGCAACGGCGGTATTGGCCGCTGGGAGAGAAGACTTCCTTCTCACTGGAAGGGCGGCTCTCTTACGCCGAAGCGTACGGCGATACCGAGCGGGTGCCGTTCTTCGAGAACTACTACGCCGGTGGCGTGCGCACGGTGCGTGGCTACCGGGGGAACTACCTGGGGCCTCGCGATCCCGAGGATTCCGACCGCCCCATGGGCGGTAATGCCCGGGTGCTGGCGCGTGCTGAACTGCTCTTCCCACCGACGCCGGAGGCGCAGTCGGTGCGCCTGCAGGCCTTTGTGGACGCCGGGCAAGTTTACGATA
>SKJZ01000076.1 GCA_007121755.1 Halorhodospira sp.
CGGGCGATGCTGGATGATCTTGGCGCGGATATCCGCCTGGAGATCGACGGCGGCGTAAAGGCCGACAATATCCGTTCGATCGCCGAAGCGGGCGCCGATACCTTTGTCGCCGGGTCGGCCGTCTTCGGCGCCGCCGACTACCGCGCGGCCATCGACACCATGCGATCCGAGATCGCCGCTGCCCGTTCCGCGGGATGAGGAGGCCACGCGGGCACGTTGCCGCGGGCAAAAACCGTTTGGGCGTCCGGCTCCCCATGGGCATACTAGCGCCCTGAAACGAGAGCCCCAGGGGAGGTGTGACGTGAACCGCTACGATTCGGACCAAACCGGTTTTCCGGCCGTCCGCATGCGCCGCATGCGGCGGGATCCATTCTCGCGGCGGCTGATGCGCGAGGCGCGCCTCGGCGTTGAGGATTTAATCCAACCGGTCTTCGTGCTCGACGGCGAAGACCGCACCGAGCCGGTCGCCTCCATGCCCGGGATCGAGCGCATGAGCATCGACCGGCTGGTGGCCGAGGCCCGTGAAATCCACGCCCTCGGCATCCCGGCCGTCGCGCTCTTCCCGGTAACCCCGGCCGCGGCCAAGAGCGAAGACGCCCGCGAGGCGTATAACCCCAACGGCATCGCCCAGCGCGCCGTGCGCGCCCTCAAGGCTGCGGTACCGGAACTCGGCGTCATCACCGACGTCGCCCTCGACCCGTTCACCAGCCACGGCCAGGACGGCTTAATCGACGAGAGCGGCTACGTCCTCAACGACGAGACCGTGGAAGTGCTGGTCCGCCAGGCCCTCTCCCACGCCGAGGCCGGCGCCGACGTAGTCGCCCCGTCGGACATGATGGACGGAAGGATCGGCGCCATCCGTCACACCTTGGAAGCTCACGATTTCCGGAATGTACGTATCCTCTCCTACGCCGCCAAGTACGCGTCGAATTTCTACGGTCCGTTCCGCGACGCCGTCGGCTCCGCCGCCTCCCTCGGCGGCGCCGGAAAGGAGAGCTACCAGATGGACCCGGCCAACAGCGATGAGGCGTTACGCGAAGTCGCCCTCGACCTCAACGAAGGCGCCGATATGGTGATGATCAAGCCCGGACTGCCGTACCTCGACATTGTTCAGCGCATCAAGAAAGAGTTCGGCGTGCCGACAATGGCGTACCAGGTAAGCGGCGAGTACGCGATGCTCAAGGCCGCCGCCGAGCAGGGATGGCTTGACGAACGCAAGTGCGTGTTGGAGGCACTGACCGCGCTCCGCCGTGCCGGCGCCGACGCGGTACTGACTTATCACGCCCGTGCCGCCGCGGAGTGGCTGAACGGGTAGCGGAGGATAGAGTGAAGAGCTATTTCGCCCGCATTTTTGGTAGTTCCCCGGTAACGCCTTTGCAGCACCATATCGAGGAAGTCGTCAGGTGCGTCGAAATCCTGCCCGAACTCTTCCGCGCCTCGGCGGAGGGCGACCTCGCCCTCATGGAGAGCACTCAGCAGAAGATCGTCGACCACGAACACGAGGCCGACCGGCTCAAGAAGGAGATCCGCGCCCACCTGCCCCACAACCTGCTCATGCCGTGGGACCGGCGGGACTTTCTGGAACTGCTCCGCGCCCAGGACCGAATCGCCAACAAAGGCAAGGACATCGCCGGGATCATCCTTGGCCGCCGCATGCAGTGGCCACCCAGCCTGATGGAAGAGACGCTCCTTTTTCTCGACCGCGCCATCGAGGCGGCCCGACAGGCCATGTATTCGGTTCGGGAGCTGGATGAGCTGGTGGAGACCGGGTTCCGCGGCTCCGAGATGGAGACGGTCGAGCGGCTTCTCGATAAGCTGGACGACATCGAGGCCGAAACCGATCGCATGCAGGTCGAGTTGCGGGCCCGGCTGTTCGAGATCGAGCGCGAACTCTTCCCCGTCGATGTAATGTTCCACTACCAGATCATCGAGTCGATCGGCACCCTGGCGGACCGGGCCCAGCAGACCGGTAGCCGTTTCCAGATCCTACTGGCCAGCTGAAGCGATGGAGTACGCGGTTGTCTATCTGATCCTGGCGGCGGCCTTCGGGCTCTTCATGGCCTGGGGCATCGGCGCCAACGACGTAGCCAATGCGATGGCCACCTCGGTGGGGGCGCGGGTCCTCACCATCAAACAGGCGGTGGTGCTTGCCGCCATCTTCGAGTTCGCCGGGGCCGTCCTGGCGGGCGGAGCCGTGGCCAGCACGGTTCGCGGCGGCATCGTCCAGACCGACCAACTGGTGGGACAACCGGAGATGCTGATCTTCGGGATGCTCGCCGCCCTGGCCGCGGCGGGTGTCTGGCTGCTGGTCGCCTCCTGGATGGGGTGGCCGGTCTCCACCACGCACTCCATCATCGGCGCGCTGGTCGGCTTCGCCATCGCCGGCATCGGTTGGAGTGCGGTCCAGTGGGACACGGTAGGCCGGGTAGCAGCCAGCTGGGTGATCTCGCCGATGCTCGCCGGAATCGCCAGTTTCATACTCTTTCGATCGGTCCAAATCCTAGTACTCGACCGCCCGGACCCCCTCACCGCGGCCCGGCGCTGGGTGCCTGTCTATATCTTCCTGACCGGCTTCATCGTCTCGTTGATGACCCTACTCAAGGGATTGCGCCACATCGGCCTGGAGCTAAGCGCCGCCGAGAGCTACTTGTTGGCGGCCGCAGTCGGCATCTTCCTCGGGGCCGTCGGCAAGATGGTCATCTCGCGGATGAAGTTCGATCCGAGCGCCGACCGCCGCTTCCACTTCACCAATGTCGAGCGCGTCTTCGGCGTGCTGATGCTCTTCACCGCTTGCGCCATGGCCTTCGCCCACGGCTCCAACGACGTCGCCAACGCCGTCGGCCCGGTGGCGGCCGTGGTCGCTATCGTGGCCGACGGCCAGATCTCGGCGGAAGCGCCGGTTCCGATCTGGCTTCTGCTACTCGGCGCGGTGGGCATCGTCGCCGGCCTGCTGATGCTCGGCAAGCACGTTATCGCGACGGTCGGCCGCAATATCACCCAGCTCACCCCCAGCCGCGGCTTTACCTGTGAACTGGCCGCGGCCGGCACCGTGGTCTTCGCCTCAGGCTTCGGCCTGCCCATCTCCACCACCCACACCCTGGTAGGAGCGGTCCTCGGTGTCGGCATGGCGCGCGGTATCGCCGCAATCAACCTGCGCACGGTGAGCACCGTCTTCATGTCGTGGCTGATCACGCTGCCGGCCGGCGGCCTGCTGGCGATCTTCTTCTTCTTCCTGCTCCACACCGCATTCGGCTGATACGGAGAGGACGCCCAGTGACCGATCACTACGCCGTCATCGGCAACCCTGTCGAGCACAGCAAGTCGCCCCAGATCCACGCCCGCTTTGCCGAACAGACCGGGCAGGATCTGGAGTACAGCCGCCTGTGGGCGCCTCTGGACGGCTTCGCCCATGTCGCCGGAGAGTTCTTCTCCGGTGGCGGTAAGGGGCTCAACGTCACCGTCCCGTTCAAGGAGGAGGCATACCGCTTCTCCACGCACCTCACGGACCGCGCGACGCGCGCCGGTGCGGTCAATACGCTGCGCGCCGATCCCGACGGCACGCTGGGCGACAATACCGACGGCGCTGGGCTCGTCCGGGATCTGCGCCGAAACCTCGGTGTGGAGATCGCCGGGAAGTGCGTCCTGGTCGTCGGCGCGGGGGGGGCGGCGCGCGGCATCCTCCCGGCGTTACTCGACGAGGCACCGGCCGCGGTCGCAGTCGCCAACCGAACCGCCGAGAAGGCGTACCGGTTGGCCGAAGCGATGCCCGGCATCACGGGCTACGGCTTCGACACACTACCGGCAACACGCTTCGACCTGATCATCAACGGCACCGCCACCGGCCTGAGCGGCTCCGCGCTACCGCTGCCCGAAGGCTTGGCCGATCGCGACACCGCCTGTTACGACCTAGTCTACGCCGACCGGCCGACGGTATTCATGGAGTGGGCCGCCGCGCGCCATGCCGGTCTGGTAAGCGACGGCCTGGGGATGCTGGTGGAGCAGGCGGCCGAATCGTTCTTCATCTGGCGCGGCGTCCGCCCGGAGACCAAGCCGGTGCTGGATTCGCTGCGGTCGGCGAACCGCTGACCACGCCGCCCGGCGGCGCCAACCCGCGCGGAACCGGACCAGCGGCGCTCCCCATAGCCGGATAGCCTGGGAAGCGCCGCCGCGGCTCAATCGCCGGCC
>SKJZ01000073.1 GCA_007121755.1 Halorhodospira sp.
CGGCGGCGGAGCGGCGGTTGGCGTTGCGGCAGGAGCGGCTGGAGGAGCTGCGGGACGAGGGGGAGTTGTTGCGCTCGGCGCGGCCGGTGATCGCCGCCGGCGGCGCGGGGGCGGAAGGCGGCCTCGAACTGTTGCGCGAGAACCTGGCCGCCCGCGCCAATATGCGTGGCCGGATCCGTAACGCCCGCGACCAACTGGCCGAGTTGGAGCGGGAGAGCCGCCGGCTGGAGCGTTCGTACCAGCGCCGCGACCGCGAGCTGCGCGAGGCCTTCGACGAGGTGGACGGCGGGGCGCTGGTGGCTGTTGCCGTCGAGACAGATTCCCAAGAAGGTACCCGCGGCGGTTTAATCGGCGCGCTGTCGCTGGTGCTCGGCGGGATGCTGGGGCTCTTCGGCGCCTTCCTGCGCGAGTTCGTCGACCGCATCCGGGAGCAAATGGTGTAGAATGCCCGGCGCCCCGCCCGGGTGCGGCGTTTCCACGGTGTTGAACAACGATGACGAAATCGCAGCTTCCGCAGGAGGTTCCTCCTCGCGGTCCTGAGCGGCCAATGCCGGCCGACGACGAAATCAGCTTGGTCGATCTGGGCTTGACGCTGGTGCGCTGGCGCTGGTGGTTCTTCGGGATCGCCGCCGCGGTGATGGTTGCCGGCGTCGGCTTCGCGGTGTTGCAGGCGGAGCCACTGCGCCACCAGTACACGACCACCCTGGAGTTCGCGCAGTCGCAACCCGGCCGGCTGCTAAGCGGCCGGGCGGAATCTGTGGCCGTGCTGGAGCGGGTGGTGATCCCCGAGTTGCGGCGCAGCCGCGCCGAGGAGTTGGAGTTCGATCAGCCCGGGGTTGAGGTCGAGACGGTGGAAAACGCGCCGCTGCTCGTCCTGACCAGCTCCGCGCCGGCGGCGCGCCGCGACCGGGTGGTGGGAATGCACGAGGCGGTGGCGGAGCGCTTTCTGGCCCGCGAGGCCGAGGCGATGGACGAGAGGCGGCGCGAGCTGGCGCTGGAGTTGGAGGCCTTGGATGAGGATCTGGCCGACGAGATGGCCAGCATCGAGGCCGCCGAGGAGCGGATCGGCCGGGAGTTGGCCCTGGCGCGGGAGTGGCTGGAGGATCTAGAGGCGGAGCGGGAGACGCTGCTCCGGCGCCGGGATGAGCTGGCCGCGACGGCCGGTGGCGGCGAGGGCGCCGGGGATCCCGCGGCGGCCGAGCGGGCGGCGGCCGGCCTCGCCGGGCTGGCGAACGAGATCCTTCTCAACCGCGAGGAGCGCGCCGCGCAGTACGAAGAGATCGCCCGGCTGGAGGAGCGCCTCGGCGGTTTGGCTCTTGAGGGCTCCGAAGCGCGGCGGTCGGCCGAGCGGCGCCGTGCCGGGTTGGAGCGGAATCTGGATCGCCTGGTCGAAGCTCAGACCGTTTGGTTCGCGGCCGAGGATGGGGCGGCGGGCGGTAACCGCGCCGGTTTGATTGTCGCCCTTTCGGTGGTGTTGGGGCTCATGTTGGGGCTTTTTGGCGCCTTCTTCCGTGAATTCGCGGAGCAGGTGCGGCGGGCGGCCAATGCCGAGGCGCCGCCGAAGCCGGACTCCGGCTGAACGCCGGTCTAAAAATTAAGCCGGACGCCGGCGCGTGCCGACGGGTTGCGCTCGTGCAGGTACTGGAGGTATCCGGCGACCGGGGCGTCGGGGCGGCTGGCGATGGCCGTGGCGGTGAGCCGGCTGTCGCCGAGCGTCAGGAGCGGCTCGCGGGAGCGGGTGACATGGAAGTGGTGCTGGTAGAGGACCTGTAGCCGCCAGCGTCTGCCGAGCGGTACGCGGGCGCCAAGGCCGGCGGTCCGGCCCCGGTAGGTCGTCGCCCGGCAAGTGGCTTCGCCGTTTTCGGGCGCCGCGCCGCAGGCCTCAATGGTGGTGGTCTCGCGGCCGGTGGTGGCGATCAGGCTGACGCGGTCCGGCAGCGGGTGGGCAACGCCGACGCCGAAGGCGCGCCGCTCGAAGCCGACGTGGCTGCCTTCCGTCTCCTCGCTGCCGAGACAGCGCTCGGTGCATCCGTCCCCGCCGAAGTAGCCGCCCTCAATGAACCACCCGTCCGCGGATTGCCACGAGATATTGATGGCGGCGCCGACGGCGCGCGAGTAGTCGACGTCCTCGGGCTCGGGGTCGAGTGTGCGGTGGAAGTTGGTAACGCCGATGCCGGCCTGGACGTAGCTGTGGGCGCGTCCGCTGGGCTGCGCCGGCGCCCAGCCCTCATCATCGTCACCGATCGCGGCGGCGGGCGGGATGGGGGAAAGGAGGAGGCACGCCAGGGCTACCGCCCCGCTTCCACGCTTCCACTTCCTCATCACCGCCTGACGGCCGGGTGGTCGGGGAAGAGGATCTCCAGCATCCGCCGGGTCGCGTCGGCGTCGCGGGCGCGGCCCATCCGTTCCAGCGCCTCGATCTGCACCACCAGGGCGTCCGCCGCGTGGCGCCCGCCGCGGTACTGCTCCGCCACCCAGGCCGCCCGCTCGGCGGCCTCCGGGTACTCCCCTTCCTCCAGGCTTTGCCGCGCCTTCCGTAGCTCCACCGACGCCAGATCCCCCCGCAGTTCGTTCATCTTTCTCAGGGCCGCTTCGGTCCGCTCCCCTTCCGGAAAACGCACCACCAGATCGCGGTAGTACCCGAAGGCGCGCCGCGCCGCGGCCGTGTCGGGCGACGCGCTGTTGCGCTCGTTCCACTGGGCGTGGGCGGCGGCGGCGCGCAAATAGAGGGCGTATTCGAGATCCTCGTCGGCGCCGGAGCCGTCTTCCGCGTACGCCTCCGCCCACTCAATGGCCCGGTCGTAACGCCCGGCCAGTGAGGCGGTGTAGGCCATGGCGAGCGTGGCTCGTTCGCCGTGCGGGGTGGCGGAATAGTCGTGGTGGAGGGTCTTGAGCCCTTCTAAGGCGGTGTCGAAGTCGCCGCTGTCGAGCGCCTCCATGGCGGCGGCGTGAATGCCGGCCGCCTCGGCGCGCTCGGCCTCCGCCGCGCGTCCTCCGAGGGTGGCGCAGCCGGCCGTCGTGACGGCTAGTGTCAAGACGGCGATGAAGCGGTATTCTGTGATGCGATGGAGCGCTAAGCCCATGCTATTCCATTCTCCAGGGCGGTGAGCCGGGATAAAGAGCCATGTTAAGCCGATCCATCTCCAATTATCGAGCCCGCCGGCGCCGGTTGGCCCCGCGGGGCGCGCTGCCGCCAGCCGTGGCCGCGCTGCTGCTCGCGGTGGCGGTCGCCGCCGCCGATACCCCCGGACGAGGCGGTTCGGATCAAGGCGTTACCTTGAACTTCGAGGCGGCCGACATCAAGTCGGTGATCGCGATGGTCTCGGAGCGGACCGGGCGCAACTTTATCATCGACCCGCGGGTGCGCGGCGAGGTCACCATCGTCTCGCACCGCCCGGTCGACGAGGACCAGCTCTACCAGGTCTTCCTCTCCGCGCTGCAGATTCACGGCTTCGCCGCCATCCCGGCCGAGGGGGCGACGCGTATCGTCCCGCGCGCGCTGGCCAAGCGCGACAGCGCCGAAGTACGCGACGATGGGCCGAAGGGCGGCTACGAGTTCATCACCCGCGTGCTCCACCTCGAACACGTCGAGGCCCCCGATCTGGTGCCGCTGCTGCGCCCGCTAATCTCCGAAGAGGGCCACATGGCGGCCTACAGCAAGACCAATTCGCTGATCCTCTCGGAGACGGCGAGCAATCTCGACCGCATCCGGCAGGTGGTGGCGCGGGTCGATCGCGACACCACCGGGGTAACCGAGATGGTGCCGCTGGAGCACGCCTCGGCGGTCGAGGTGGTTCGGGCCCTCGAGAGCGTCGAGCCGGAGGAGCGGGCCGGGCGGCGGCTGATCCTGGTCGCCGACGAGCGCACCAACAGTGTCCTGATCGGGGGCGATCCGGCGCGCCGCCCCTCGGTGCGGGAGTTGATCCGAAGCCTCGACGAGAAGCTCGACGACGACGAGGGGACGACGGTGATCTACCTCCGCTACGCCGACGCCGAGGAGATGGTGCCGATCCTCGAGGGGCTGGCCGAGGGGATGTTGTCCGCGGTCGACGAGGAGGCCGGGCGCGGGATCACCATCCACGCCCATGAGAGCACCAACGGGCTGATTATCAGCGGCCCCCCCGACGCGGCGGCCTCGCTGCGCTCGGTGGTCAACCGGCTCGATGTGCGCCGCGC
>SKJZ01000165.1 GCA_007121755.1 Halorhodospira sp.
AGATCAAGAGGACAATTGAATGAGCTACGAAGCCCTGGACCCGCTGCTGGAGCCGGTCCGCCGGGTGGCCGAGGCCGCCGGCGAGCGGATCATGGAGGTCTACCAGAGTGCCGACTTCGAGGTGGAGACCAAGGAGAACGACACCCCGCTGACCCGCGCTGACCGCGCCGCCCACGCCCGCATCCGCGACGGCCTGCTGGAGCTGACCCCCGACCTGCCCCAACTGTGCGAAGAGGGCGATCCGGTCACCCCGGCGGAGCGGCGGCAGTGGTCCCGCTACTGGCTCATCGACCCGCTGGACGGCACCCGCGAGTTCATCAAGCGCAACGGCGAGTTCACCGTCAACATCGCCCTGGTGGACGGCCACCGCCCGGTCTTCGGCGTCGTCCACGCCCCGGCCCTGGGGGTGACGTGGGCCGCGCGCGCCGGCGGCGAGGTCCGCCGGTACACCGGCGAGCGCGTCGAGACCGTGGGCATCCGCCCCGCCCCCGAGCGGCTGACCGTCGTGGTGAGCCGCTCCCACCGGGGCGAGGCGGTGGAGCGCATCCTGGAGCGGCTGGGAGAGTACGACGAACTCTCCGTCGGCAGCTCCCTGAAGATCTGCCGCGTCGCCGAGGGCGCCGCCGACCTCTACCCCCGCTTCGGCCCCACCAGCGAGTGGGACACCGCGGCGGCCCAAGCGGTCCTGGAGGCCGCCGGCGGCCGCCTCACCGATGCCGGCCTGGAGCCGCTGCGCTACAATACGGGTGACTCCCTGCTCAACCCCGACTTCCTGGCCATCGGCGATCCCGACTACGATTGGCCCGGTCTTTGCGACGGCCTCCCCTGGGAGCGCCGGCGGCTGCAGGATTGACGCGCCAAGTGATGGCTCGGACGGATGGGGCGGCGGGGCGGGGGTGCCCATACAGGGGCGTCGGCGGCATGGATGCCGCCGTCGAGCGTACAGGGATGGATTCACAGCGTCCCCTGTATGGGCACCCCCGCCCCGCCGCCCCATCCGTCCGAGCCATCACTTGGCTCCCAACGAAGGCAGAGTGACCGCCATGACCGTACCTTGGAACGATGTCGACACCGTCCTCCTCGACATGGACGGCACGCTGCTCGACCTCCACTACGACAACTACTTCTGGCAGCGCTACCTCTTCCAGCGCTACGCCCTCGCCGAAGGCGTCTCCGAAGAGTCCGTCCGTGCCTGGCTTCTCCCCAAGATGCATGACCTGCGCGGCACCCTAGAGTGGTACTGCCTCGAGTTCTGGAGCGGCCTGCTCGGCCGGGACGTTGGGCGCTACAAGGAAGAGGTCGCCGACCGCATCGGCTGGCGCCCCGGCGCGCGTGAGTTCCTGGAGGCCGTCGGCAAGAGCGGCAAGCGCCGCGTCCTGGTGACCAACGCCCACCCGCGGGCGGTCGACATCAAGTTCCGCCGTACCGGCCTCGACCGCCACCTCGACGCCGTCATCACCGCCCACGACTTCCGGCGCCCCAAGGAGGACGCCGGCTTTTGGACCGCCCTCGGCGAGGCCGAGCCCTTCGATCCCAGCCGCTCCGTGCTCTTCGACGACAACGCCGCGGCACTGGCCAAGGCGCGAGAGTACGGAATCGAACGGCTCTACGGTATCGTTCGGCCCGATCTGCGCGCCGAACCGTTGCGCTGGGACGACTTCCCGGCCGTGGAGGATTTCGATGCGTTTACGCCGAAGGTTGACACTACCGCCCAGCCTCGCTAATTTGCCCTTCAGAGCGCACACTGGAACTCCGGCCGTGCGCGAGATAAGCGACAAGAAAGCTACACCCCGCACCCGGCCGAGAGGGCCGGACCACCGAGTACACCGTTCCCTGTTCCGGAGCAACGGATCGATCTTTGCTTGACAGCCGCAGCCAACCGGGAGGCTATTGACCGTGAGTGCGAATATTGTTCACACCAGTGACGATACATTCGAAGAGCAGGTATTGAAGGCCGACGTGCCAGTACTGGTGGATTACTGGGCGGAGTGGTGCGGCCCCTGCAAGATGATTGCCCCCGTCCTCGACGAGGTCGCCGCCGAATACGGCGACAAGATCCGGGTCGCCAAGTTGAATATCGACGACAATCCCGAGACACCGCCCAAGTACGGCATCCGCGGCATCCCGACGCTGATGCTGTTCAAGAACGGCAACGTCGAGGCGACCAAGGTCGGCGCCCTCTCCAAGTCACAGCTTACCGCCTTTATTGACAGCAACCTGTGAGCCCCTAGCAAGGAGGATGCGCAAGTGGTCGCGGACCCGTTCCGTCGGTGGTCCCCACTCGTGCCCCCCATTACACACCGAATCGAGCGATGAATCTCACCGATCTTAAACGCAAACCCGCCACCGAGCTTCTCGATATCGCCCAGTCCATGGGCATCGAGGGCACCGCCCGTTCGCGCAAGCAGGACATCATCTTCGCCCTCCTCAAGGCCCACGCCAAAAACGGCGAGCCGATCTACGGGGACGGCGTGTTGGAGATCCTCCAGGACGGCTTCGGCTTCCTGCGC
Source organism: Halorhodospira sp. (assembly GCA_007121755.1). Classification (GTDB taxonomy): domain Bacteria; phylum Pseudomonadota; class Gammaproteobacteria; order Nitrococcales; family Halorhodospiraceae; genus SKYL01. Next base: position 2,511 of record SKJZ01000165.1, read on the forward strand.
TCCGCCGACGCCTCTTACATGGCCGGGCCCGACGACATCTACGTCTCGCCCAGCCAGATCCGGCGCTTCTCGCTGCGCACCGGGGACACCATCACCGGCAAGATCCGGCCGCCCAAGGACGGCGAACGCTACTTCGCGCTGCTCAAGGTCGACCAGATCAACTTCGAGGCCCCCGAGTCGGCCAAGAACAAGGTCCTGTTCGAGAACCTGACGCCGCTCTTTACCCGCCAACGCATGCGCATGGAGCTGGGCAACGGCTCCACCGAGGATCTGACGGCGCGCATCATCGACCTGGTGGCGCCCATCGGCAAGGGCCAGCGCGGGCTGATCGTCTCGCCGCCCAAAGCCGGTAAGACGATGATGCTCCAGAATATCGCCCAGAGCATCACCTACAACAACCCCGACTGCTACCTCATCGTGTTGCTCATCGACGAGCGGCCCGAGGAGGTCACCGAGTTTGCTCGCTCCGTGCTCACCGCCGAGACCGTCTCATCCACCTTCGACGAGCCGGCCTCGCGCCACGTCCAGGTGGCCGAGATGGTCATCGAGAAGGCGAAACGGCTGGTGGAGCACAAAAAAGACGTGGTGATCCTGCTCGACTCCATCACCCGCCTGGCGCGGGCCTACAACACCGTGGTGCCGTCCTCCGGCAAGGTTCTCACCGGCGGCGTCGACGCCAACGCCCTCCACCGGCCGAAGCGCTTTTTCGGCGCGGCGCGCAACGTGGAGGAGGGGGGGAGCCTGACCATCCTCGCCACCGCATTGGTGGAGACCGGCTCGCGCATGGACGAGGTGATCTACGAGGAGTTCAAGGGTACCGGCAACATGGAACTCCACATGGACCGCCGGATCGCCGAGAAGCGTATCTACCCGGCGATCCACATCAACCGCTCCGGCACTCGCCGCGAAGAGCTGCTGATGACGCCGGAGGAGCTGCAGAAGGTGTGGATACTCCGCAAGCTGCTCCACAACATGGACGAAGTCGCCGCCGTCGAATTCCTGCTCGACAAGCTCAAGACGACCAAGACCAACCTCGAGTTCTTCGACGCGATGAGGCGTTAATACCGCCGTCGCAGCGCCCGCCTGTCATTGTTCCGCCCCTGTCCTTGCGCGGAGCGGAGCGACAAAGCAATCCCCTCCCCAGGTTGCTTCCCCCTGGTTGCTTTGCGGCTTCGCCCCTTCGCGCCCCTCGCAATGACGGGGGCGGGTACAGTGACGCCATGGGTGTAGGGGTTCACAATAAACAGCCAAGGGTTTCCCTTCCGCTACTGTGCCCATTCGAATAAGATAAGGCCCATGGACGGCAGGCCGAACGGGCCCGGGGGGAGTTCAATAATATGACCAAGCGAACCACCGCCGCCTTTGCGGGCGTTGCGCTCCTTGCGGCGGCCCCCGCCGTACTGGCCCAGCATCCGCCCGGCGCCACGCTGACTACCGGCGCGGGCATCCATCCTCAGACGATCTACTCCGCCACCAACAACCCCGCCGCCGGCGCGGCCGCGGAGCGGCGCGGCTTCCGGGCGGGGCTGTTCGCTATCGGTTTCGGGTATGAACTGGGCGATGTCGATAACTTTCGTGATGAGTTCAATCGGTTGTCGGATGACGTCGAAGATCTCGACGACCTGCCGGAACGCATGGACAAGGCACTG
>SKJZ01000249.1 GCA_007121755.1 Halorhodospira sp.
CTGCAGGTCTCCGAATTGCAGGCCCGCGATATCATGATCCCGCGCTCTCAAGTGACGACTCTAGACCGTGACGCGGAGCCGCGGGAGATTCTTCCGACTATCATCCGCACCGCGTACTCGCGCTTCCCCGTGACCGGTGAGACCAAGGACGATGTCATCGGTATCTTGCTGGCCAAGGATATGCTGCGCCTCTTTTGGGAGAAGGGGGAGAATTTCCGGATCCGTGAACTCTTACGGCCTGTACTGTTCATCCCCGAGAGCAAGCGGCTCGACGCGTTGTTGAAACAGTTTCGGGAGAGCCGCAACCATATGTCCGTGGTGGTGGACGAGTACGGGGGGTTGGCGGGAATCGTCACCATTGAGGACGTGATCGAGCAGATTGTTGGCGAGATCGGAGATGAACACGACTTCGATGAGGCTGCGCCGATCCTCGCGCGCGCCGACGGCACGTGGATCGTCAAGGCGGTGGCTTCGCTGGATGCGTTCAATGAGGAGTTCGGTGTCTCGCTGAACGGGGACGGGCTGGACACCGTGGGTGGCGTGGTGGCGCGGCGGTTCGGTCATGTCCCGCAGCGCGGCGAGCGTGTCTTCCATGCCGGTTTCGAATTCCGGGTCTTGCGCGCCGACAGCCGCAGGATCCATCTGCTGCGAGTGACCCCGGTGGGTGAAGAGGTGCCGGGTGACGAGCGCTGAGGGGGTAGCTGAGGGCGGTTGGTTGCACGCTGCGGCGGCCCGCTTTGGGGTCTTCGCCGCGTTACTGACGGGCGCCGCGCTGCCGCTGGCGTTTTCGCCATTGGATATCGCTCCGTTGGCGGTCTTTTCCCCCGCCGTCCTTTTCTTGATATTGGCAGCCGCGCCGCGGCGGCGCGCCTTGCAGGCGGCCTATGTCTACGGGGTCGGCTACTTCGGTGTGGGCGTCTCTTGGGTCTTCGTCAGTATTCATGAGTTCGGTGGCAGCGGGCCAGTGATATCCGGCCTGGTGACGGCCGCCTTCGTGTTGATGCTGGCGTGCTTTCCGCTGCTCGTGGCCGCAGCGGCTTTGGGCATCGCGCGCTACCGGCGGTTGTCCATGGGGAGCGCGGTGGTCTGCCTGGTGGTGCTGCCGGCGGCGTGGGTTATGGCCGAGTGGCTGCGGAGTTGGCTGTTCACTGGCTTTCCGTGGGCCCTCATCGGCTATGCGGCCCTGGATACGCCGCTTCAAGGTTTGGCGACGGTGGTGGGTGTGCCGGGTCTCTCCGCTGTCTTGGTCTGGCTCGCCGGCGGCGTCGCTTGGCTCATCCTGCGGCCGGGGCGGCGGCGGAGCGCGATATTGGTGGCGGCTGTATCGGGCCTCTTCGCGGCCTCGGTGGCGGCCGACCGGCCCTGGGGCCAGGTGGACGGGGACGCGGTCACCGCAGCGGTCATCCAGGGCAATATCCCGCAAGATGTGAAGTGGCTGCCTCAGTATCGTGACGCCGTGCGGGGGCAGTATCTCCATCTGACCCAGGAGCGGCTCGGCGCGGAACTCATCGTGTGGCCCGAGACCGCCATCCCCGAATTCTTCGATCAAGCCGCCGGGGAGTTTCTTGAACCGGTCGGCACGGCGGTCCGGGAGGCTGGCGGGACGCTGGTGTTGGGCGTGCCTTACGGCGAGCGGGGCGCGGGGCCGATCCATAACAGTATTGCCGCCCTGAACGAGACGCCGGCCTTTTACCACAAGCGCCACTTGGTGCCTTACGGTGAGTACGTCCCGTTCCGTGATCTCTTCGGACGCAGTCTCGACTTCCTGGGCGCGCCGATGGCCGACTATACGCCCGGTCCTCCGGCCCGGCCGCTACCGGCCGGGGATCACGTTCTGGGGGCTACCGTCTGCTATGAGGTGGCCTATGCGCGCGCGGTCGCGGCCGCGTTGCCGGAGGCACAATTGTTGGTCAATGTCAGCAACGACGCGTGGTTCGGAGACTCCCTCGCGCCTCACCAGCATTTGCAAAAGGCGCGCATGCGGTCGCTGGAGACGCGGCGCTGGATGGTGCGTGCCACCAATACCGGGATCTCTGCCGTTATCGACCACCGCGGCCGGGTGCGCGCGCGCGCGCCGCAGTTCGAGGCCACCACTCTCGTCGCGGAGGTTGAGCCACGTGTGGGGACAACGCCCTATGTCGTGCTCGGAGACGCGCCTGTCGTGGGGGCGGCCGCTTTGGCGCTCCTGATAACGGCCGGATCGGGGTGGCGGCGGCGGAGCCGGGAACAGGGATAGCGGGAAGATGGCGCGCTCCCTGGGGTTCGCGAATAGCGTGACAGGTATGTTGGTTCGCCCCGGGCGGACGCTGCACGTTTGGCGTCGTGCGAACTTGCCCGCGTGGCGGGTTCTGTTCGGATTCACCATCCCGGTGCTGCTGGGCAGTGTGCTCTTGTCCGGTGTCGCCCACGAAATCATTCCGCAAGACGCCCCGTTGAAGGCCCGTCACCTTCCCGTGCCCTATGCGGTCTACAGCGGCTTGACGCAGCTGCTCGGCGTGCTGGCGATGGCCGCGGCGGCCCACTATCTGTGCCGCATGTACCACGGGGCATCACGATTCGGGAGCGCCCTGGCGGCTGTCTCACTCGCCTTAGTGCCGGCGTGGCTCGCCAACGTAGTGGCGGCGTTGCCGTGGCCTTACGGGGCGTATACGGCCTTGGCCTTGATCCTTTACAGCGTGGGGCTGCTCTACGCCGCCTTCGCGGTGGTCCTCGGCGTGCGCAGCGGCTACCGGTTCAGCCATCTCTTTATGACTTTGGCCTTCGCCGCGTCGGTGGCCTTCGTCTTCGGGTGGCTGGGTGCGGCCTTCCTACCGTAGCGATATCACCGGCCAGCCACGCTCTTTGGCTTCCCGCCGGAGGGCGTTGTCGGGGTCGACGGCGACGGGGTGCTCGACTTCCCGCAGGAGCGGCAGGTCGTTGAGAGAGTCACTGTAGAACCAGCGTTCCGTTTCGGCGAGCCCTTCGGTAGCCAGCCAATGCCGGACGGCGACCACCTTGCCTTCCTGGAAGGTAGGGGTGCCGACATGGCGGCCGGTGTAGCGTCCGCCGCGGCGTTCCGGTTCCGTGGCCAGGAGCGTTTCGATCCCGAGGCGCTCCACAATCGGTTCGGTGACAAAGCGGTTGGTCGCGGTGACCACCGCGAGCCGGTCTCCCCGGTCGCGGTGCCTTTGGATCAAGTCCCGGCCGGCTTCCAGGATAAGCGGTTCAATCCACTCCCGGATAAACTCTTCGCGCCATTCGAGAAGCACGTCTTCGTCATGCTCCGCGAGAGGGCGCAGCGCAAAGGCGAGGAAGAGATCGATATCGAGGGTTCCGGCCTCGTACTCCCGGTAGAAGCGCTCGTTCTCCGCCGCGAAGGTCTCGGAGTCCACGCCTCCCACGGCCACTAGATAGTCACCCCAGAGCCGGTCGCTGTCGCCGGCGATCAAGGTGTTGTCCAGGTCGAAAAGCGCCACTTGCATCATAGCTCCCCGGCCCCGAGATCAGGGCGATCCTTTAAAGAAGGCTGGTATTATAGAGATAACGCTCTGATTGAGAAGAACGTTGTTTGTCTATCCACAGTAGGCTGCATTGTCCCCACCGTCGCGGATGTGGAACAATACGGTAGGATAATACGGGAGGGGGTGAGCCGAATGGTCGACGCTGACGGCTTCAGGCCGAACGTCGGAATCATCCTCGCCAATCGAGATGGCCGGGTGCTTTGGGCGCGCCGGGTTGGCCAGGACGCTTGGCAGTTTCCTCAGGGGGGCATTGAGCCCGACGAATCTCCGCTGGAAGCGCTTTACCGTGAACTCGGCGAGGAGGTTGGGCTTGCCGCCTCGGACGTCCAGGTGGTGGGGGCGACTCGCCGGTGGCTGCGCTATAAGCTTCCACGCCATATGCTGCGGCGGCGAGGGGGCCGGTGCATCGGTCAGAAGCAGATATGGTTCCTGCTGCGGTTGTTGGCCGATGACGGGCACGTGCGGCTCGATGCCTGCCCCAAACCCGAATTCGACTATTGGCGCTGGGTCGATTACTGGCATCCGGCGCGGGAGGTCATATTCTTTAAGCGGCGTGTCTACCGCCAGGCTTTGCAAGAGCTGTCGGGCTTTTTGAACGGCGGGTCGAACCGCCCAGAGCCGTCCGCGGCCGGTGAGGCCATCCCGCCGGCAGTACGCCGGCCGCTGCGCTAAGGGGCGGTTATGCTCGAGACCCTTCACCGCGTATCCCGCGAGGTCAATGACGCACCGGGGCTGCCCGAGGCCCTGCGCATCATTGTCAACCGAGTCGCCGATTCCATGTCGGTCGATGTCTGTTCGGTCTACTTGCTCGATCCCGAGACCGGCGATTTTGTCCTTATGGATACCCGCGGCCTCTATCCGGAGGCGGTGGGCCAGGTGCGGTTGCGGCCGTCCGAGGGGCTTGTCGGTCTGGTGGCCGAGCGCGAGGAGCCGATCAACCTGGAGAATGCGCCCCGGCACTCCCGCTTCCGGTACTTCCCCGAGACCGGTGAGGAGCGCTTCGGCTCGTTCCTCGGCGTGCCCATTATCCATTACCGTCACGTGCTGGGGGTGCTCGTTGTCCAGCAGCGGGACCAACGCCGTTTCGAGGAGGATGAGGTGGCGTTCCTCGTGACGCTGGCGGCCCAGTTGGCGGGCGCGATCGCCCATGCCCGGGCCAGTGGGGGGATCGACGGGCTCGACAGCGGTTCGGTTGTGGAGGGCGGGCGCGCGCTCAACGGCCTTCCCGGGTCGCCCGGTGTGGCAGTCGGTACCGCCATGGTCTCTTATGTCCACGCCGATCTTGACGCCATTCCCGATCGCGAACCGGTGGATGTCGCCGAGGAGGTCAAGGCGTTTCGCGAGGCCGTCGAGCTTGTGAAGGAGAAGTTCAAGGAGCTGGGCAGTCAATTGGCAGGCGCTGTCTCTCCGGATGAGCAGATGCTTTTCGATGTCTACCTGCGGATGCTGGAAGGGGACAGCCTCGTTCGCGAGACTGTGGAGCGCATCGAGGCCGGCAATTGGGCGCCGGGCGCTCTGCGGCAGGTAATCGCGGAGCATGTGCGGGTCTTTGAGGAGATGGATGACCCGTACCTGCGTGAACGGGCCAGCGACATTCGCGATCTGGGACGGCGCATCTTGAGCCGTTTGCGCGAGGAGCCGCGCCGGGCGCGGGAGGTTCCGGAGAACGCGGTGTTGATCGGCAAAGAGGTGAGCGCCTCTCAGTTGGCGGAGGTGCCGCGTGAGCGATTGGTGGGGGTCATCTCCGCAACCGGGTCGCGTAACTCCCATGTGGCGATTTTGGCGCGGGCGCTGGGTGTTCCGGCGGTGATGGGGGTGGACGATCTACGGACCCGCCGGCTCGACGGCCGAGATGTGATTGTCGACGGTTATTCGGGACGGTTCTACATCGATCCTTCCTCCACAGTGACGCAGGAATACCTGCGGTTGATGCAGGATGAACAGGAGTTTTCGGAGGAGTTGCAGGCGTTGCGTGACCAGCCGGCAATGACTCCGGACGGGCACCGGATGGCCCTTTACGCGAATACCGGTCTGATCTCCGATATCAATCTCTCGCTGGCCGCCGGCTGTGACGGTATCGGTTTGCACCGGACCGAGTTCCCGTTTCTGATTCGGGATCGGTTCCCCGGTGAGGAGGAGCAGGCGGCGCTTTACCGCAAGGTTCTGGAGCAGTTCAAAGACCGGCCGGCGGTGTTGCGAACATTGGATGTGGGTGGCGATAAGTCGCTGGCCTACTTCCCGGTGCATGAAGAGAACCCGTTCCTGGGATGGCGCGGGATTCGGCTGACACTGGACCACCCGGAGATCTTCCTAACCCAACTGCGGGCGATGCTGCGCGCGAATGTGGGTTTGAACAATCTTCAGGTCTTGCTGCCCATGGTCAGCAGGCTTCAGGAACTGGAGGATGCCCGGCGCCTCCTCGCGCGGGCACGGGAGGAGTTGGCTGAGGACGGGGTGGACACCGTTATGCCGCCGCTCGGAATCATGGTGGAGGTGCCGGCGACGGTCTATCAGATCGACCGCTACTGTGAGCGAGCCGATTTTCTCTCCGTCGGCACGAATGACTTGACGCAGTACTTACTGGCCGTGGATCGGAACAACAGCCAAGTGGCGGGGCTCTATGACGAGATGCATCCGTCGGTGCTCCGCTCCATCCAGGAGATCGCGTTGGCGGGGCGCCGCCACAAACGCCGTGTGACGGTCTGCGGCGGCATGGCCGGAGATCCCGTCGGCGCGATCTTTCTCATGGGTATCGGTGTGGAGGGGCTTTCGATGAGTGTCTCCAGTCTGCTGCGTATCAAGTGGGTGGTGCGATGCATTCCGGTGGCCCGGGCGTCGGAGTTGGCCAGCCGGGCATTGGAAATGGACTCGCCGGAGGAGGTGCGCGGTCTGTTCAATGCCGTGCTCGACGAGTACAAGCTCGGGAGCTTGATTCGAGCCGGTAAGTGAGTGGGCCGTGAAGGGCTGATCGGCGGTCGGGGGCGGCAGGCCCTAAATCTTGGCAATTGACAATAAGTCGCATTTGCGATTAGCTGGTAACGATACAAGAGGATCGTTGCCATGTATGTTTGTCTATGCCAGGGCATTACCGACCGCCAGATCCGCGAGGCGATCTGTTCCGGCTGTTCTTCGATGTGTGAACTCCGTTCGCGGCTCAAGGTTTGCTCGGACTGCGGCAAGTGCGCCGGTGCGGTGGAGGCGCTGTTGGCGGAGTGCGGAGGAGGGCCGGGCGCAGCGCACGGCCGGCCCGCGGAGGGGGCGGGGCCGTGCTCGGTCAGGCCGTGAGCCGCATAGGGAGCGGGCTTTCGACCCCCGCAAAGTGCTACGCTTGAAGCATAAGAATCGACCAGGAGATCTACTATGAAGGGCGATCAGAAGGTAATCGAATACTTGAACCGTGCGCTTCGCAAGGAGTTGACGGCGATCAGCCAGTACTTCCTTCACTCCCGTTTGGCTGACGATTGGGGGTTTGCGAAGCTCTCGAAGAAGGAGTACGCAGAGTCCATCGATGAGATGCGTCACGCGGATGAGTTCATCCAGCGCATCCTTTTTCTCGGTGGGCTGCCCAACCTCCAAGAGTTGGAGAAGCTTCGTATCGGCGAGAACGTACGCGAGGTTTTCGAGTGTGATCTGGCCGGGGAGTACGACGGCCTCGAGCTCTATCGGGAGGCCGTGGCCCACTGTGAATCGGTGAAGGACTACGCCACCCGCGACCTCTTCGCCAAGATCATCGCCGACGAGGAAGGTCACGCCGATTCGCTGGAGACCCAGATCGAGTTGATGGACCGGGTTGGGGAGCAGAACTATCTGCAGACCTTGATGGGAGACGACGCCGAATAGGGGTGCGCCGCCACGCCCCCGGCAGCCTGGGCGCCCGCCACGGTGCGCCTAGGCTGCCGGGGGCGTGTCCGGTGGGCTGGGCGCACCCGGGCGGTTAATATCAGAAGGGTTTGACCACCGCCAGCACAACCGTGGCTACGAGGACGAACACCGGCAGTTCATTGAAGATGCGGTACCAGACGTGGCCGTGGCGGTTACGTTCCTCCGCGAAGGCCTTGACCAGGCGGCCGCAGTATATGTGGTAGGCAATCAGCAGGGCGACCACGGTCAGCTTCGCATGGATCCACCCTTGCTCGAAGAATCCGGGCACCATGATCAGCAGCCAGGTGCCAAGCCCTACGGCGGCGATGGCGCTGGGGGTCATGATGCCGCGATAGAGTTTGCGCTCCATGGTTTGGAACCGCTCTCTACTGACAGTGTCTTCGGCTGTGGCGTGGTAGACGAAGAGGCGCGGCAGGTAGAAGAGCGCCGCGAACCATGTAACGACCGCCACGATATGGAACGCCTTGATCCACAGGTACATGCAGTAGTTCTCCTTGGCTGTGCCGAACATTGTAACGCGGTGGCAGGGGCCGGGGCGTAGTAATATACGGAATTTTCGGTGGGTCAGGCCGGGGCAGCGGAGGAACCATGGTTGAGGTAGGCATCGTCGGGGGCACCGGGTATACCGGCATGGAGCTCCTGCGGCTGTTAGCTGTTCACCCTGATATCCGGGTGGCGGAGATCACCTCCCGCGGAGAGTCGGGCGTAGCGGTCGAGGCGCTCTTCCCCGCGCTTCGCGGGCAGCTCGATCTGGTCTTCACCGAGCCGGATATGGAGCGGCTCTCCCGCTGGGACGCCGTCTTTTTTGCGACCCCGAACGGCACGGCGATGCAGATGGCTCCGGCGCTGCTGGAGGCTGGGTGCCGCGTGGTCGATCTTGGCGCTGATTTCCGTTTGCGCAATGCGGCGCAATGGGCCGAGTGGTACGGGATGGAGCACACCTGCCCCGATCTGCTCAAGGAAGCGGTCTACGGACTGACCGAGGTCAACCGGGACGCCGTGGCCGGCGCCCGTTTGGTGGCCAATCCCGGGTGTTATCCGACGGCGGTGGGGCTTGGGCTGCTGCCGCTGTTGGAGGCTGGGGCCGTCGCTGCCGAAACCGTGGTGGCCGACTGCAAGTCGGGTGTCTCCGGCGCCGGTCGGGCGGCCAAGGTTTCGACGCTGTTCGGCGAGGTGAACGAGAGCTTCAAGGGTTACAGCGCCGGCGGCCACCGGCACCAGCCGGAGATCGAACAGACGATGCGGGATCTGTGGGCCGACACGCCGCCCGTTGTCTTTACGCCGCACTTGGTGCCGATGACCCGCGGGATGTTGGCTACCATCCATGTCCGGCTGGCCGACCCGGGGATCGATCTGCAGCGGCTCTACGAAGAGCGGTACCGGGATGAGGGGTTCGTCGATGTTTTGCCGTTGGGCAGCCATCCGGAGACGCGCTGGGTGCGCGGCACCAACCACTGCCATATCGGTATTCACCGGCCGGCCGGCGACGCCGGGCACGCGGTGATCTTTTCGGCGATCGACAACTTGACCAAGGGTGCGGCGGGTCAGGCGATCCAGAATCTGAATCGTATGCTGGGGCTCGATGAGCGTGCCGGGTTGGCGCCACCGCCCGCTCTGCCCTAGCGTGTCACGAGCCTGTTAGAATATATGCACGGTACATTCATTAATCCTCGGGTATCATCGATATGATGGAAGATACGACTGTTGATACGTTCGCGCCGGCCAGCGATCTGCTGCGCCTGACCGAATCGGCGGCCGCCAAGGTGCGTGAGTTGATCGAGCGGGAACAGAATGACGATCTTAAATTGCGCGTCTTCGTGACGGGGGGCGGCTGTTCGGGGTTCCAGTACGGCTTCGCCTTCGATGAGCGAGTGGAGGAGGGGGATGCCGTTGTGGAGATGGGCGAGGTCCGGGTGCTTGTCGATCCCATGAGCGGGATGTATCTCACCGGCGCCGAGGTGGACTTCGTAAGCGGGATTGAGGGAGAACAGTTCGTGATTCGCAACCCGAATGCCAACACCACTTGTGGCTGCGGGTCGTCGTTCTCCATCTAGCGGGTGTCTTGCCTGGCCGGCCGGGTCGCATCCCGCCCGTGATAGACGCCGCCCAGCACCGCCGGCCGGCCGGCGCCAGTGGTGGCGGGGCAGTCCGCGGGGTGTTCGGCGAGGCGGGCCCACGCCAGCCATGCAAAGCCGGTCGCCTCCACAAAATCCGGCGCTACGTTAAGGGCGTCGGTACTTTCCACCGGGATACCGGGTAGGCGCCGCCGTAGGCGCCCCATCAAATCGCTGTTGTGAGCGCCGCCGCCACACACCAACAGTCGCTCCACCGCCGTTTCACTGTGTAGCGACAGCGCGTCGGCCACCGTCGCCGCGGTCAGCTCGGCCAAGGTGGCTTGAACGTTCTCAGGTCTGATATCGGGCGCCAAGCGGGCATCCAGCCACTCCAGGTTGAAATACTCCGGGCCGGTACTCTTCGGCGGCGTCGCCGCGAAGAAAGGGTCGGAGAGTAGGTTCCGGAGCAGATCTTCATCCACCCTCCCCGTGGCGGCCCAGTGGCCGCCAGCGTCGTAGCTCGCTTGCAAATAGCGCCGGCACCACGCGTCGAGAAGGGTGTTGGCCGGTCCGGTATCGAATCCGCGTGGCGGCCTCCCCGGAACAAGGAAGGAGAGGTTGGCGATTCCTCCGAGGTTTAAGACGGCACGGTTCTCGCAATCGGACGCTAGGCAGTGACGGTGGAAGATGGGCGCTAGGGGTGCCCCCTGTCCGCCCTCCGCCAGATCGCGGCGGCGAAAGTCGGCGACGGTGACCAGCCCGGTGGCGGCGGCGATGACATTGGGGTCGCCGAGTTGCACGGTGGCGGGTGGCGAGTTGTTCGGCGCATGCCAGACCGTCTGGCCGTGACAGCCAATTGCAGTCACGGCCTCGTCGCCGGAAACCGGAAGAGAGAGAGCCGCCGACGCGAAGGCCCGTCCCAAATCGTGGTCCAGGGCGCATATGTCACGCAGCGGGGTTGCACCGGTTACCGCGCGGATCCGTTCGATCAATCCCGGGTCGAGGGGGGCGCTCCGTGTTGCCACCGTCTCTTGGACCGTGCCGTCGTCTCCGACTCGCACCAAGGCGGCGTCGATGGCGTCGACACTTGTGCCGGAGATCAGCCCGATGTAGAGCCCACCCAATTTGCTAGGGGCTTTCGTCGCGCAAGGCGAGCTGTGTCGGTTCGCCATCTTCCTGGAGCGCGCTAAGGAGGGGGGTGGCGTGTTCCCGGAATGCTTCCATGTGCTCGCCCGGCAACGGACTCGCTTGGGGTAGTTCCACCGTTAACGGGTTCCTGTGCCGCCCGTTGACGATGAACTCATAGTGGAGGTGTGGGCCGGTGGCCATGCCGGAACGGCCCACGTAGCCGATCACATCGCCCCGCCGGACGTAGTCGCCGTGCGCCAGGCCGGGCGCGTAGTCCGACATGTGGGCGTAGAGCGTGCGGTACTGGGAGCCGTGTTGAATCTCAACGACGCGGCCGTAACCACCCCGCCAGGCGCGGCGCACGATGCGGCCGTCGCCCGCAGCCCGAATTGGGGTGCCGGTGGGCGCGGCGTAGTCCACGCCGAGGTGGGGGCGGCGCACGCCCAGGACGGGGTGGAGGCGGTTGCGGTCGAACCCAGATGAGATCCGGCTGTTGTTGATCGGGTGCCGCTTGAATTCGCGCCGTAGGCTCTCGCCATCCGGTGTGTAGTAATCGGTACGACCGTCGCCGTCCCTGAAACGCACGGCCTCGATCTCCCGGTTGCGGGTCTCCAGTGAAGCGGCGACGATATTTCCCGTGATGGGGGCGTCCTCGCCATTGTCGATCACTTCGTACAACACATGAAAATGGTTTCCGGGTTGGAGCTCCCGCGCCAGATCCACTTCCCAACCGAAGATGTTGGTCAGTTCCATGATGAGCCGGTCGCTCAGGCCGGCTTTGCGCGCTGCCGCGTATAAAGATCGCTCGACCTTGCCTTCGGCCCGAACGAGCCGGCGTTCCATGTGGCGTTCGGTGATCTCGGCCTGGAACCGCGCCTCGTCCGGAGCCCTTTCGATGCGCAGCTTGCGGTCCCGAGCGAACGGGAAGTGGAGGCCGACCAAGCTGTTGCTCTCATCCCGAAGTAGCGTCAGCCGCTGGCCAGGGTGCAGTCGCGTCAGGCGTTGCGCCTCTTCTCCGGCTTCCATGAGGCGGTTGACCTTGCCGTGATCGTATCCGGCCCGGCGGAGGATGCGCACCAAGCTGTCGCCGGCCTGCACAGTAATGTCTTCACGGGAAATGGAAGGCGATGCGGCGATGGGCTCGGACGCCGCATCTATCAGCGCCTCAGCCTCCTCCAACCACGCCGAAGGGGCGGCGGACTCCGGGAAGAACGGCTGGTGGTGGGGGCGCAGCGCTTCCAAGGCGGCATTCTCGTGGCCCGTAGGGGCGTCGTCCAGCCCCGGGATATATGCCGGTTCGACGGCGGCGAGGGCGGGGCCACCTGGGATCTCCCCGTTTGTCACGACACCCAGCAGACCGGTCATCGGTTGATCGATGGCGCCGAGGGCGGCCTCGTCGAAAAGCGGCTCGGGATCAGTGGGCAGGGGGGCGGTGTCGACGATGTATCCGGGGTCCGGCATTGACAGGGTAGTGAACGGGGCGGAGATTTCGGGGCCGAGCAGGCCGTGGAGCGGAACGCCGTGCTCAATAAGGGTGGCCCGGGTAAGCGTTACCCGGTCGGTGCCCTGGGTTTCTTGGGTTGCCGGGTTGATGGTGGCGACTACAGCCGCGACCGCGGTGGATGCGCAACCGGCCGCGACGAATCCAATGCCCCGCGGGTGCCGCGCGATCGTGTTTAGAGCTTGTAGCGGAAGGTGCAGTGTCCGCGAACCCGAACGCGGGGAGCAGTTGGCGCGTAGCGGGTGGAGGGGAGCCCTGCGAAAGGGGGTTAAGGCGTGGCGCAACCGGTAGACTCTGGCCCTGAGTCTGGCCCTGGCCGGCTCCGCGATCAGGCGCGCGCTTCGGTGCCCACGATGAAGCCAGCGCAACATTGCCGCCACGCGCTGCCGTCCGAGGCTGGTCCGGTGTCTCCTGATTTTTAGGTCGATCAGTCGGATTTTGGGCACGGCGGGACATATTGTTCTTATGACTTAGAGAAGATAGCCCTCATGTGCGGTTGGGGTCAACGCTGTTGAAGGAGCGGTAATTCCACAGTAACCAGGGGGAATGAGCTATCGAGCGTCGTCCGCTACAATACCGCGCTCCGCGAGTAGCTCGGATGGCTCCAAAGACAATGATCTCCATTGATGAAGCAGTCGTGACAATTTGTCGCGGAGCGGACGAAGTCCTGCCTGAGAATACGCTTCGTGAGAAGTTGGGCAGCGACCGGCCGCTGCGCGTAAAGGCGGGATTCGACCCGACGGCCCCGGACTTGCATTTGGGGCATACCGTCTTAATCAATAAACTACGCCAATTTCAAGACTTGGGTCACGAAATCTATTTCCTTATCGGCGATTTTACCGCGATGATCGGTGATCCCAGCGGCAAGAGCGCGACCCGTCCGTCTCTGACGCGAGAGCAAGTGCTGGCCAATGCGCGCACCTACGAAGAGCAGATTTACTGCATTCTCGATCGCGATAGGACGCGGCTCGTCTTCAATTCACAGTGGATGAGTCCGATGAACGCGGCGGACATGGTGCAGTTGGCGTCCCGCTATACGGTGGCGCGAATGCTGGAGCGGGACGATTTCCATCAGCGATACCGGTCGGGCTCGGCGATCGCCATCCACGAGTTTCTCTATCCGTTGATCCAGGGGTACGACTCCGTCGCCCTCGCGGCGGATATCGAACTCGGTGGCACCGATCAGAGGTTCAACCTGTTGTTGGGCCGGGAGTTGCAAAAGCAGTACGGCCAAGCGCCACAAACGGTCGTCACCATGCCGTTGCTCGAGGGGCTCGACGGTACCCAGAAGATGTCGAAATCCCTTGGTAATTATGTAGGAATACAAGAGCCGCCGGACGATATCTTCGGCAAGTTGATGTCGATATCGGATGATTTGATGTGGCGGTACTACGAACTGCTCAGCCTGCGCACGCTCGACGAGGTGGCGGGTCTGCGGCAAGACGTGAACACCGGAAGCCGCCACCCGCGTGACGTCAAGGAAGGGCTCGCCGCGGAGATCGTCGCCAGGTTTCATGGGGAGTCCGCGGCCCAGCGCGCGCGGGAGCGCTTTGCGGCCCGGTTCCAGCGAGGGGAATTGCCGGACGATATCCCCGATAGGGAGTTGCGGGTTCCGGCTGGTGGTGGGATGGGCGTGGCCGCGGCGCTCAAATCGGCCGGCCTAGTAGGTTCGACATCGGAGGGCATGCGCCTAGTGCGCCAGGGTGGCGTGCGCGTGGATGGAGAACGCATTGAGGATCCCGGTCTCGAACTGACCGGAGGGCGGAAGTACTTGCTGCAAGTTGGCAAACGCCGGTTCGCCAGGGCCCACTTGATCGACACCGCTTGACCTGCGTGAAAACGTGGTTACAATGCCGCGCTCCGTTGGACGAGTCGCCTCACGCGCCACGGCCAGCGGGGAGCAAAAAGAGTTGACTGCCGCAGCGCAGCGACTATAATGCTCCGACTCAGCCAACACAGTTGGCGGCTCAGCAAAATCGAGCTTGACGGCGGCGGTTCTCCATGTAGAATACGCCACCCGCGCCTAGCACCACAGCGACAGCGCGCTCTTTAACAATTCGGACCGGATGGTTTGTGTGGGTGCTTGCGTCGAGTCTAGGACGACACCAAGACTTCGGCACAAGGACCTTGGATTCCGAGGTGCTTCGTGACGAGCAGGACCAACCGCTTCGGCGGTTACCAAGCTTGAACCAAAGAGTTTGATCCTGGCTCAGATTGAACGCTGGCGGCATGCCTAACACATGCAAGTCGAGCGGCAGCGCGGGGAGCTTGCTCCCTGGCGGCGAGCGGCGGACGGGTGAGTA
>SKJZ01000207.1 GCA_007121755.1 Halorhodospira sp.
AGCTGTACAAGCACGTCGCCCACGATTTCGACGAGCCCATGGCTTGGCTTCACAACCACGTCGAGGGGCGGCAGTCCTACGTCTCACTACTCTATATCCCCAAGCGGCCGCCGTTCGACCTCTACGAGCAGAAGCCTGCCCACGGCATAAAGCTTTACGTGCGCCGGGTCTTCATCACCGAGGACACCGAGCACTTGATGCCGCGTTACCTGCGCTTTGTGCGCGGCGTGGTCGACTCCGACGACCTGCCGTTGAACATCTCCCGCGAGATGTTGCAGCACAATCCGATGATCTCCACGATACGGGCGGCGTCGGTCAAGCGTATCCTCGACCGCCTGGAGCGCATGGCGAAGAATGAGCCCGAGGAGTACGCCTCGTTCTGGGACGCCTTCGGCCGGGTCTTCAAGGAGGGCGTTGCCGAGGATCACGCCAACAAGGAGCGCATCGCCAAGTTGCTCCGCTTCTCCTCCACCCACGAGGAGAAAGATGAGGCCGATGTCACCCTCGACGCCTATATCGAGCGGATGAACGAGGGCCAGGAGAAGATCTACTACGTCACCGCGGAGAGCTTCAATGCGGCGCGCAACAGCCCGCATCTGGAGATCTTCCGCCGCCACGGCGTGGAAGTGCTGCTCCTGCCCGACCCGGTCGACGAGTGGCTGGTGACCCACCTCCACGAGTATCAGGGCAAGACGCTGGTCTCCGTGGCCAAGGGGCAGTTGGATCTCGACGAACTGGCCGACGAGTCCGAGAAGCAGGCCCACGAGGAGAAGGAGAAGGAGTTCGAGGGGCTGTGCGGCCGGCTCAAGGAGACACTGGAGGAGCGCGTCAGCGAGGTGCGGGTCAGCCACCGCCTGACCGACTCGCCGGCGTGCCTAGTGGTCGGCGAGTACGACTTCGGCATGGGCATGCAGCGGCTGCTTAAGGCAGCGGGCCATGCCGCACCTGTCGGCAAGCCGGCCTTGGAGATCAATCCCGATCACCCGGTGATCCGGCGGCTGGAAGAGCAGTCCGATGACCGGTTTCAAGACTGGGCGCTGACGCTGTTTGAGCAGTCCTTGCTGGCTGAAGGGGGACAGTTGGAGGATCCGGCGGCCTATGTGAAACGGGTGAACGGTCTGCTGGCCGGCTAGGGGTCGATGTGGCGGAGACGGTTTCGAAGCGCGTGGCGGCTCCGGTCTTTGAGTTGAAAGGCCGTATGGCGACATTGACGGTGGTCCGCCTATTGACTACCGATGTTTCCGCCTTCGCTGGCCAATTGGCGGAGAAGATCGGCGAGGCGCCGCGCCTGCTGCGCGGGGCGCCGATGTTACTCGATCTGGAGGCGCTTTCGTCCGCCGACATCGATCTCGGTGCCATCACCGCCGTAATGCGTGATCTCGGCGCCGTGCCGGTGGCCGTGCGCGGCGGCGGTGTCGATGCGGAGCGTGCCGCCGAGGCGGGCCTCGGCCTGCTGACCGCGGACAACGAGGCGCCCCGCCGGGAGGAGGCGCCGGCGTGCGGCGCCACTGCCCGCGTTGTTGAGTCACCGGTCCGTTCGGGGCAGCAGATCTATGCCCGCGGCAGCGATTTGGTGGTCTTGGGCGCCGTCAGCCCCGGCGCCGAGGTGCTGGCGGACGGGCACATTCACGTCTATGGTGCCTTGCGGGGGCGGGCGTTGGCGGGCGTGCAGGGAGAGCCCCGGGCGCGTATCTTCTGCACCGCCCTGGAGGCGGAACTGGTATCCGTGGCCGGCCGTTATCAAGTCAGCGATCGCATCGATGAGGCGCTGCGCGGTCAACCCGCCCAGGTTCGTCTCGATGGTGAGACGCTGTATATTGAGCCGGTCTGTTCGTACCGCACCGAATACAGCCTTAACGGCTAGAGAGGGGAGCACGGGTGTCGAAGATTGTCGTCGTTACATCGGGCAAGGGCGGGGTCGGCAAGACGACCACCGCCGCCGCTATTGCCGCCGGGCTGGCCCGGGAGGGGCAGCGTACGGTGGTGGTGGACTTCGACGTGGGGTTGCGCAACCTCGATCTGGTGCTGGGTTGCGAACGCCGCGTGGTCTACGATTTCGTAAACGTCATTCAAGGCGACGCTCGGCTGCACCAGGCGTTGATCAAGGACAAGCGGGTCGACGGGCTGGCCATCCTGCCGGCGTCCCAGACGCGGGACAAGGACGCTCTGACCGACGAGGGGGTCGCTCAGATCCTCGATGCGCTACGCGAAGAGTTCGATTACGTGATCTGCGACTCGCCCGCCGGTATCGAGCGGGGCGCCCATCTGGCCTCATACCACGCCGACGAGGCGATCGTGGTAGCGAACCCGGAGGTCTCCTCGGTGCGCGATTCGGATCGGGTGCTCGGCCTTCTGGCGAGTCGTACCCGCCGTGCCGAGCTTAATGAGGAACCGGTGAAAGAGCACCTGTTGCTCAGCCGCTACGATCCGGTGCGGGTGGAGAAGGGCGAGATGCTCAGCGTCGATGACGTACAGGAGATCCTGGCGGTGGACCTGTTGGGGGTGATCCCCGAGTCGCAAGCCGTGCTCAATGCCTCCAACGCCGGCATGCCGGTGATTCTGGATGAAGACTCGGACGCTGGCCAAGCCTATGCGGACGTTGTCACCCGCTTTCTTGGCGGCGAGCGCCCGCACCGGTTTCTGGCGGTTGAGCGCAAGGGGATCTTCGGGCGCATGTTCGGGGGATAGGGGATATGGGACTGGCCGATTACTTTCGTGACCGCTCCCGGAGCGGCAGTGCGCACGTCGCCAAGGAGCGGCTGCAGATCATCGTTTCCCATGAGCGCGCCCAGCGGGGCGGGCCCGACTACCTGCCGACGCTGCGTGAGGAGCTGTTGGAGGTCGTGCGGCGGTATGTAACCGTGGACCAGGAGGCGGTGCGCGTGAAGCTCGATCGCCATGAGGATCGCGAGACCCTGGAGTTGAATATCACCCTGCCCGACCGCTCTTCCTAGCCGCTGCCCTGCTGCGTGACGTCGACGTTCAAACGCAGTTGCTGGCCGGGCTGCAGGTAGCTGCCCTCGGGGATGTTGTTCCACCGCTTGATGTCCTGAATTCGCACATTGAACCGCTGCCCGATGCGATAGAGCGAGTCGCCCTGCCGGACGCGGTAGGTGACGGCCTGGGTGCGGCCCTGCGGTCCGGAGCTGGCGGCGGTACGGATGGCTTGATCGCTGTCGAGCCACAGGACCAGTGTCTGATTGGGCCGCAGGGTGTCGGTGGGGGCCATGCCGTTCCACCGGGCCAGTTGCCGGACCGACACCCCGTAGCGGCGCGAGATCTCCCACAGGCTCTCGCCGGAGCGCACGGTGTGTTCCTGCCGTAAGCCTTCTCGGTTGCGCTGCTGCAGGCTGCGCAGGCGGTTGGCCGCCGACAGAGAGTACTCGCTGGGGGCGCGGCTCGAGACGGGGACGAACAGGTGGTCGCCGGCGCGGATCGTATCGCCCCGCAAATTGTTGATCTCTTTAACCAGGCTGACCGTGGTGTTGTATCGCTGGGCGATCAAGCCGAGGTTCTCCCCGTTCTGAATCTCGTGCCGGTGCCACTCGACGAAATCCTCCGGCGGGATCTCCGCCAAGTGCTGTTGGAACACATCTATCCGGTCGAGCGGCAGCACCAAGCGGTGGGGCCCCTCCGGATGGGTCGCCCAACTGTTGTAGCCGGGATTGAGGGAGTAGAGCTGATTCAGGGTCAGGCCGGCCATCTCCGCGGCCAGGGCCAAATCGATCTGGCGGCCCGGATCGACGATATCGATCTGCGGCACATTGGGGATGTCGGGCAGGGCGATGCGGTGGCCCTCCGGGTCGGCCAGGATCTCGCGCATGGCCAGGATGCGGGGGACGTAGACCATGGTCTCCGAAGGCAGCCGCAGGTTCCAGAAGTGCGGCTCGTGGCCGGCCGCCCGGGCGCGCCGGACCGCGGCCTGGACGTTCCCCGTCCCCGCGTTGTATGCGGCCAGCGCCAACAGCCAGTCGCCGTCGAACCGCCCGTGCAGCCGCTCCAGGTAGGTCAACCCGGCCTGGGTGGCGGCGATCACGTCCCGCCGGCCGTCGTACCACCAGTTCATCTCCAGTTGAAAGATGCGCCCGGTGCTCGGGATGAACTGCCAGATGCCGGCCGCTCGGCCGTGCGAGTA
>SKJZ01000153.1 GCA_007121755.1 Halorhodospira sp.
CCACGCCGACCACGCGATGGCCTTGCTCCCGCAGCCATTCAAGGTCGTGGGCCTTGCCGCAGAGCGGCACCAGGACCGTCTCGCCGGGGCGCGGGTCGAGGCGGCGCCAGTACCGGCGGAGGTGCGGATTCACCTCGCCCTGGTGGAAGCCGATCAGATTCTTCGCCCAACGGTCGTGCCAAAAGTCCGGATCCATACCTCAATCGCCTCCGCCCCGCACCAGGTGCCAACCTACCCACCGATGATTCTACGGTAGATCGAAGGCAACGCCCCCGCCAAGTGGTCGGGCCGGTGGACGATCACACGGTTATTCTCACGTGGCCCTGCACGGCACGCACGGGCGGACAGAGCACATCCGGTGTCTATACTGAATTCCAAACCCCCGGCTGAGCGTTTTTGGCCATGAGGATCGGAAAGGAGTTTTACGCGGCGGCCCGCGAAAGCGGGCGCCCAGTGAGCGCACTGCTACTGGAAGCGCTCGCCCTGCGATTCTCGACCGGCAAGATCGGCATCTCCGAGTACTTCGACTTCCGCCTCCACCTGCGGGATCTGAGCTTCCGGGAGAAGACCGCCTTCGGCGGATGGCGAGCCCAGGCGGTGTTGGAAGATATTCTGGTCGACGACTACGGCCGCTTTCTCGGCATCGACAAGGTGACGATGTACTCTCTCCTGCGCGGACACGGCCTGCCGATCCCCCGGATGAAGGCGGTGTTCCGCTCCAAAAGGCCGCGTTCGGTCCTGAATCTCTCCTCACCGAAGGCGCTGGCGGGGTACCTGCGCTCGCCGTCTACCCTCCCGATCTATATGAAGCCGTCGTTCGGCGCGTTCGGGCGGAAGAACATCTTTATCGCGGGATTGAAGAAGGGTGAGCTCCGGTTCGGCGACGGATCGGCCACGGCGGTCGATTCGTTCTGCCAGTCGCTCGACGACGGGCGCTCCCTGGGCTGGATTCTGCAGGAGCCCCTCAAACCACACGCCGATATCGCGGCGCTTTGCGGAGAGAAGATCTCGGGGATCAGGGTCCACTCTTTTCTCTCCCGACGCGGCCCGGAGATCACCCACGCGGTATTCAAGATCAACACGGGTCGGGAGGATTGCGACAATTTCCGTCACGGCGCAACCAACAACATGGCCGCCGCCGTAGATGTTCCGACGGGCAAGGTGACCCGTGTAGTCGCCGGAACGGGGCTGAGGCAAGTGATCAACCCGCCGCACCCGGTAACCGGCCGTGAGATGGTCGGCTTTCAACTGCCCTATTGGAGCGAACTCAAAGAGGTCGTTCGTGATGCGCAACTGGTCTTTCCCGGCTACCTGTGCCCGGGATGGGACGTCGCCATTTGCGATGACGGCCCGAAAATCCTCGAAGTCAATTTTCTCGGCGATCTCGACTTACCGCAGTTTGCATCCCGCAAAGGCTTCATGGACGAGCGCCTCATCGGGATGATGCGCGATCACGGCGTGGACCGGTTGCTAAAAGGCGGGGCCGGAGCGACGAAGCGCACCGACAGGAACAACCGTCTGGGGCGGCGCAAGCACCACTGGAATTGGTAGCGCGGGCGACCTACCTCCCACCCCGGCTCGACAACCGATCCCACTAGCCCTCTCAATACCGGCCGTAAACGGCCTGCGGCTCGGCGACGATCCCCGCGAAGGCATCCCAGTCGACCTCCACCTCCGGCACCGCCGCCACCGGGTGGGTGCCGGTCAACTCGCGGATCTCCGGCTTGCCGAACCCCTCGGGGCCGAGCCGGTAGACGGCGACCACCCGGTCGACCGGGTGGACCAGCCAGTACTCCCGCACCCCGGCCCGCTCGTAGGCCGCCCGCTTAAGGATCTGGTCGTGCCCGGCGGTGCTCTGTGACAAGACCTCCACCACCCAGTCCGGCGCCCCCCGGCAACCCGCGTCGTCGAGCTTCGCGGTGTCGCAGATCACCGAGAGGTCGGGCTGGACCACCGTATCCACGGCGTCGTCCGCCTCGTCGCCCTTGGGCAGGCGGACGTCGAACGGGGCGAGGTAGACGTGGCACGGGCGGTCTTTGAGGATATTGGCGACTTGGCGGTGCAACTCTCCCAGCACCAACTGGTGCAGCGGACTGGGCGCCGGCGCCATGGCGTAGGCCACGCCGTCGATCAGTTCGTAGCGCACGTCCTCGGGCCAACTGCGGTACTCGCCGTAGGTATGGAGACGATCATCGCGTTGCGGCAACCCCATGGCCCCTCCTCCCTTGTTTGCCTCATCACGCTGAAGGATGTTACGCCGCCGCCGTCAAGGTAAAATCGACGTGAACGGCGTCGTACGGAAACTGGATTCGGCCATCTTCGGTACGCTCCAGGATGCCCGCATCCAAGAGAGCACAGACGTCGCTATGCACCGCCTTCACATCACGCCCGACCCGCCGGGCGGCTTCACGGATACTCATCGCTCCCTGTCCCGTCATGGCCTTGAGCAACTCCCACCGCTTCTTGGTAAAGATCTGCCAAAGCAACTCCGGGGAGGAAAAAGAGATCCGTGCCCCTTGGGGCTCGCCCTCGAAGGCCTTTAATGCGCGGCGCGTCACTTCTTCGCGGGATGTGACACAAAGCGTTACGGTCGTCATGAGCGCCTCCATCGGTCGACATCGGCCCAAAAATCGGCCAGCAGCTGTCCGGGCGTAGTGAACTTGTATGGGTACTCCGCTGCCCCAAGGTGCCTGTGGTCACGTCAGACGCCACGATGTGCCGCTCCCGAAGCAGCAACTGCGCTTTCATGTTGGAGATGATCCCAACACCATTGCAGTGTTGTCAACAACTACAACACAACGGAGCCGAACCCAACGCATGCGGGTCCCGTCAGCGCCCTTCCCGACGTCAGAAGGTAAGCACCTTGTCGCTGTCCACCACCCACTCGCCCAGGGCGGCCATGGTGGAGTGTTCCGCCCCCTCGAAGTACGGGTGGTTCTTGTAGATGCCGCAGCGGGCCATGCAGGTGCCGCAGACCTTGACCGGGACGCCGCGGGCGATGAGATCCCGCAACATCTGAGAGAGATCCTGATCGTAGTTCTCCGGCGGCTTGCAGACGTCGCGGGCCATGTCCACCGCGTCGTTCATCAGGAAGATCCGGACCTCCTGCCCCGTGTCGGCCAACTGGCCCGCCAGGCGCAGACCGTTCCAAGTCACGTCGGTGTTGTCGTAGGGCTCGCGGTTGAAGATCAGCAAGATTTTCTTAGCAGGCAGTTGCGCGTGCCGGGTCTCAGTCATGTACCACCCCCTGTTTCATTCCATCGTTCTATGTAATATTGTCTACTGTGTCCAATGCTTGCACCGGGGCCGCACGGTGTCAAGAGCCGCAATGCCGCCACCCACACCACCAGGAGCCAACGCCATGGGTGAAACGACACTGATCCTCGGGGCCGGCATCGGCGGCCTCGCCACGGCGCACCAGCTGCGCCGCCGGCTTCCCGCCACCCACCGCATCGTCGTCGCCGAGCGGGCCCCGCACCACCTCTACTCGCCCTCCCTGCTCTGGGTGGCGACCGGAGCGCGGACGGCGGAGGAGATTGTGCGACCGCTGGAGAACCTGGAGCGCAAGGGCATCGAGGTGGCCCGGGGCGAGGTGGAGTCGATCGACCCGGCGGGGCGGCGGGCAGTGGTGGGCGGCCGGGAGTTCGCCGCCGACCGGCTGGTCATCGCCCTGGGGGCCGACTTGGCGCCGGAGGCGATCCCGGGGCTGACCGAGGCGGGCCACAACTTCTATACCCCGGCGGGCGCGGAGGCCCTGCGCGACGCCTTCACCGCCTTCAACGGCGGGCGCATCGTGGTGCTCACCGCCGGCCAGCCGTACAAGTGCCCCGCCGCGCCCTACGAGATGGCGATGCTCCTGGAGCGCGGCTGCCGGCGGCGCGGCATTCGGGACCGGACCCGCATCGACCTCCACGCCGCCGAACCGGCCCCCATGCCGGTGGCCGGCCCGGTGATGGGTGATGCGGTGTGCCGGATGCTGGCCGCCCGCGACATCGGCTACCACCCGCAACACCAAGTCACCGCCGTGGACCCCGCCGCCGGCCGGCTGACCTTCGCCGACGACACCAGCGCCGAATTCGACCTGTTGGCCTACGTGCCGCCGCACCGCGCCCCCGCCGTGGTGCG
>SKJZ01000027.1 GCA_007121755.1 Halorhodospira sp.
CAAGGGCCTGCCGGCGGAGACCCTGGAGGAGGCGGTCAGCAACCTCTCGGAGTACAACCGCAAGCTCGGCGGCATTCTCGCGGCGGATGAGTTGTCGGTGGCCGACATGGCGGAGATCCATGAGCTGACCTACACGCTGGAGAACGCGCTGGAACGGATCAACGAGGAGTTGGCGGAACTGGCGGAGATCTTGGAAGAGGTCCACGTGGCATCGGAGACCGGGGATTTCGACGCGGCGCTCCACCGGGGCCGCGAGTATCTCGACATCTCCAGGAAGATTGTCGAGTGATCGGCTCCCCTTGAGCCGTGCCCCTTCCGCCCCGATACTGACCGGGTTTGCGTTTCCGGGAGATCCTGCGTGCTGTTGACCACCGCCTCCGACGAGACCGAGCCCACGTTCGGCGCCTTCACCGACCATCCGCTGCGCCAGGAGGTCAACGACGAGGTCCACGCCCGCCCCTACGAGGTGCTCAAGGCGCCGCTGCGCGTTACCCACCTGGCGATGCTATCGGGGCGCCACGGCGCGCAAGGGGACCGCGACGCGGTGGCCGACCTCTGCGAGCGGTTCGGTTTGGAGCCCCCGGACGAGGGGGCGCACCACCTCTCGATGGATTTCGGCAGGTTCCGTTTGAAGTGGGAGCGGCGCACGGAGTTCTCCACCTATACCTTCTTCGTGGACGGCGAGTTCGAAGATCCCTTCGCCGCGCCGGCCATCGGCGCCGTGCCACGCAACTGGTTGGATACGCTGCCCGGCCCGCGCCTGGTGGGGGTCCATCTGGCGCTGGAGCCAGCCTGGTTCATGCCGCGCAACGTGGAGGAGATCGTCCGGCTTTTCAATCACAACACCATCATCGGCAGCCATATCACCGGCGGCGCGGCGCGGGTTTGGACCGATTTCCATATCCACGGCGACGGATTTTCGCGGATATTGTTGCGCGATGTGCGGCTGCGCGAACGCCAGGCGGGCCGCGCGGTGCAGCGTCTACTCGAGATCGAGACCTACCGGATGATGGCGCTGCTGGCCTTTCCGGTGGCACGCCGGGCGAATCCGCGCCTGACCGAGATCGAGGAGCAGTTGGCCGGGATCACCGAAGACCTCGCGGCGTCGGGCGCCAGCGATGAGCGGGGGCTGCTCGATTCGCTCTCGGAGTTGGCCGCCCACGTGGAGCGGATCAACAACCGGACCAATTACCGTTTCAACGCCGCCATGGCCTACCACGCCCTGGTCGAGCGCCGTATCCGCGAATTGCGGGAAGAGCGCGTCCAAGGTCTGCAGACGATTGAAGAGTTCATGGACCGCCGCTTGGCGCCGGCGATGCGCACCTGCCGCACCGTCATGGAGCGTCAGGGGTCGCTCTCCCGGCGGATCTCCCGTACCGGCGATCTGCTGCGCACGCGGGTCGATGTGGCCCTGGAGGCGCAGAATCGCGATCTGCTGGAGGCGATGAACCGCCGGGCACGGCTTCAGTTCCGCCTCCAGGAGACGGTGGAGGGGCTCTCCGTGGCCGCGATCAGCTACTACTTGATGGGGTTGGTCGGCTACCTGCTGGTGGCGGGCCGGGACGCTGGCCTGCCGCTGCGCGTGGAGTTGGCCCAGGGCGCGTTGGTGCCGGTGGTCGTCGTGACGGTCTGGCTGCTGATCCGTTTCGTGCGTACGCGTATTGCTCGCCGCAACCGGGAGGCTACCTAAGATGGCGGTCCGGCGCAGGGTGTTGATCGGCGCGGCGGTGGCCGTGGTCGTCGCGGCCGGGGCCGCCGCCGCCCCGTGGGTGTTCGGCATACAGGCCGAGCGGGCAGTCCACGCCGTCGCCATCGATGCGGCCGGCCGCGACGTGACCGTCCGCTCGCTGGAGATCGAACGCGGATACCGCGTTTCGCAACTGCAGGGCGTCCTGGAGGTGGAGGGTTGGCTCGGCGACAACTACTACCGTTGGGCGGGCGAGCCGCTGCTGCTGGAGGTGGAGGCGGAACTGGTCCACGGCCCGCTGGTGCGCAGCGACGTTCGCGGGTGGGAGACGGCGGTGGCGTTGGTGCGGAGCGAGATTCAGCCGCCGGCGCGGTGGCGGCGGGAGATGCCCGAGTACTTCGCCGGCAACCCGTGGCGTGCCGAATCCCTGGTCGGCAGGGGCGGCGATGTGGTCAGCGATCTGCGCTTGGCCGGATACGACGGTCCGTACCACTCCTGGGACGACGTGGCCGGAGAGTTGGCGACTGACGGCGACGGTCAGGCGATGCTCTATCTCGCGACGCCCCGTTGGGCGTGGAGCGGGGACAACGGGGCGGAAGGGGAGTTGCAGGGCGCCCGGCTGGAGGCGGCGGTGGAGATTCCCCGGGCACGCGGCCGGGTGGTGGGCGCCCGGCTGTCGGCGGAGAGCCTGGTTATCGTCGAAGGTCCGGGCAGAGGCCGGATCGCCGGCCGCGATGCCGCTTTGGCGCTGAACCGCGAGTTTCTTTCCGGCGACGCGGCGGGGCGGCTCCAGGTCAATACGCGCGCCGTCGAGTTGGTGGTGGAGGACGGTGACGGCGGCCGGATGGAGATGGAGCGGCCGCGGGGCGAGGCCGATTTCCGTTCCGGCGTGCCGCTGTGGACCGGGACATTTCTTCTCGGCGGCGACGGTTACACCACCTACCTGGACGCTGGTGCCGCCGGCGAGCCCGCGGCCGATCTCGGGCCGTGGCGGTTCGACGGCGAGGTGACCGAGAGTGAGGGGCTCGCCGCCGTCGAGGTCGCGCTGGACTGGACCGGCGACGGCTCGGCCGCCGCCGGGGAGCACGGCGAGAGCCGTCTGGCGCTGCGGCGCATGCACGCCGGCGCCGTGGCCGATCTGAGCCGGGCGCTGTGGGGCGCGTGGCCGTCGGGGGATCTGTTCACGATGGGTTTCGCGGTGGGTGAGCGGCTCTTGGCGCGCATGCCCGATCTGCTGGAGGCGAAGCCCGAGGTCTCGTTCGATGCGTGGCAGGAGGGGCCGGACGGCCGCGCCGAAGCGCGGGTCGATGTGGCCTACGACGGTCCGGCGAACCTCGGCCTGAATCAGTGGCCGACGATCCTCACCGGGGTCAGGGGCGACGGCCGCTTGGTGATGCCCCGCTCCACGGCGGAAGAGGTGGCAGCGGCGATCCTGTTGCAGGAGGCGTTGGAGTCGGGGGCGCCGCCGTCGCCGGAAGTGGAGGAGATGGCCCGGCGGATGGGCGCGATGCAGATCGAGGCGATCGAGGCGGAGGGGTGGTTGGTGGAGGAGAACGGCCGTTTGGCCACCACCGCCCGGTTCGAAAATCTGCTGCTGACGGTTAACGGCCGGGAAGCGCTCAATCTGGGTGGTCTCTGAACGGGCGCCTTCGGACGGTCGCCCGATACCCTGGATGGGCGCCCCCGCCACCCCGGACAGCGGTCTTCTGAGGTTCCGTCAGGAATCGCTTTCGGTCGGTGCGGGCAGGATCAGCGCCGGCCGGACGCACGGCTTGCCCCAGAGGAAGCCCTGCGCCTCGTCCGCCCCCGCCTGCAACAGGAATTCCCGCTGCTCCTCGGTCTCGATGCCCTCCGCCAGCACCGGCAGATTGAGGGCGCGGCCCAGCGCGATGACGGCCTGCACGATAGCGATGGCGTTGTCGTCGTTGGGCAGATCCTGAATAAAGCTCTTGTCGATCTTCAGCTTGTCCACCGGCAGGCTGCGCAGATGGCTCAGCGACGAGTAGCCGGTGCCGAAGTCGTCGATGGAGAGCGGCACGCCCAGCTCCCGCAGCCGGTTGATCGTGCGGTCGATCTCATCGCCGCCGGTCATGACCCCGGTCTCCGTGACTTCGAGTTCCAGGATGCGGGGCGGTAGGTCGGATTCCCGTAGGGCCCGTTCCACCGTCTCCACGAAGCCCGCCTGCCGGAACTGCACCGGCGCCACATTGACCGCCATGCGTCCGAAATCGACCCCGGCATCCAGCCACTCACGCGCCTGCCGGCACGCGGTGTGGAGTACCCACTGGGTCAGCGGGGTGATCAAGCCGCACTCCTCGGCGATCGGGATGAAGCGGTCGGGCGGCAGCAGCCCTTCCCGCGGGTGGTGCCAGCGTACCAGCGCCTCCACGCCGACCAAGCGGGCGTCCTTGAGGCTGACCTGGGGGTGG
>SKJZ01000269.1 GCA_007121755.1 Halorhodospira sp.
AAGAAGATCGACAGCGCGCCGAGTTGGTGCATCGGGTTGTGCCGCGCGCCGAAAGCGGCGGTGAAGCCGTCCTCGACGCGCTCCGTGGCGCGATTGAGCCTTTCGCGGATGGAGTGCTTGGTCACGTCCGCCCCTCGGTTTTTAATACGAGTAAATCATACATATTTTGTCGAGGGCGGTCCGAGTCGAGATGCCGCAGTGTGTGCGGGGCCATAATATGCGTCAAATTGAATGCCTGCAATGGATGAGGTTGGGGTGAACGTTACAAAAGCCAATGGCGATAGGTAGGGGTCGATAGCACGAGGCGGACCATCTCCGGCGCGTTGTGCGCCTCCAGCTTCTCCAGCACCCGCGCCCGGTGGACCTCGACGGTGCGCACGCTCACGCCCAGCTCGTGGGCGATGACCTTGTTCAGCTTGCCCGCCAGCATCGCCTCCATCACCTCCCGTTCACGGTCAGTGAGCCGCTCGAGCCGGCGTTCCACCGCGATTCTCTCGGCGGCGTGGACGCGGGCCTCGCGGTCTTGGGCCAGGGCGTCGCGGACCCGGGCGAGCAGCACCTCGTTGTCGAAGGGCTTCTCCAGGAAGTCGAGGGCGCCGGCGTTGACGGCGCGCACCGCCATGGGGATGTCGCCGTGGCCGGTGATGAAGAGGATCGGCATGCGCACGCCGCGCTCGCCCAGGGCGCGTTGCAACTCCAGGCCGTTCATGCCGGGTAGCCGGACATCGAGCACCAGGCAGCCCCCCTGTTCGGGGCCGACCCGCTGGAGCAGGGCGCCGGGGGAGTCGAGCGTGACCACCGGCAGCCCCGCCGTGTGCAGCAGCAGGCCGAGCGCCTCGCGCACATCCTCGTCGTCGTCGACGACGAACACCTTCTCGTCATGGGCCACCGCGCGGCTCCTCCGTCTCGATCGCCGCGGGCAGTCGTACGCGGAATTCGGCGCCCGCGCCCCGCGTATTGGCGGCGGCGATGGTGCCGCCGCATGCGTCCACGATGGAGCGGGCGATGGCCAAGCCGAGTCCGGTGCCGCCGGGCCGCCGGCTGACCAGCGGCTCGAACAGCTCGCCGCGCTCCCCGGCGGGCAGACCGGGGCCGCTGTCGGTCACCACCAGCGCGACGGTGCCGGGTGGGTCCGCGTCCACCAATACGATGCGGACCCAATGCGGCCTCCCCGGCGCGTCGCCGGTGGTGATCGCCTCCATGGCATTCTGAACCAGATTCACCACCACCTGCTGGAGCTCTACCGGATCGATGTCCACCTTCAGCGGCCCGCCGGTCGAGCCGAAATCGAGGTTGATCCCGCGGCGCGCGGCCTCGGGTTCCAGCAGATTGACGGCCTCGCGCACCACCGGTTGCGGATCGATGGGCCGCCCCGAGGCCGGCTCGCGCACCAGCAGCCCCCGGGTCCGGCGCACAATCGACGCGGCGCGATCCGCCCCGGCGGCGATGCGCTCGAGGGTGGCCGCGACCTCATCGGCCCCGGCGCCTTGGCGCAGTTGGCGTTGCGCGGCGTGGGCGTAGCTGGAGAGCGCGCACAGCGGTTGGTTGATCTCGTGCGCGATCCCCGCGGCCATGGTGCCCATGGCGTTCAGCCGCGCCGCGCGGGCCAGGGCGTGGAGGTGTTCGTGGGCGCGCTCCTCGGCGGCTCGCCGCTCCACGCGCATGGCGCCGATGATCAGCCCGGTGACCGCCAACAGGGCCAGTTGGGCGTGAAGGACCAGGATGTCGATGGGCGGGCCGGCTTGGGTGAAGGGCCCCTGGCCGGTGGCGGTGTTCATCAGGGCGACGCCCGCCGTCCCCATCAGCGCCACGGCGACAATGGCCGGTGGGCGGCGCAGCGCGACCGCGATGATCACCGGGAAAACGGCGTAAGAGAGCGGCAGCGCCGCGCTCGCCGGCAGGTGGCCGGAGTAGACGAGGTAGGTCAGGGCCGGGGCGAGAACGATCCACGCGGCGCTCTCCCATGCCCGCGTCTCCAGCCGCTCCGGCACCCACCGCGAGGGGGACGCCGTGAACACCACCGGCGCGAAGAGCAGGACACCCATAAGATCGGCCGTCCAGCACAGGCCCAGCACTTGCGGGAAGCCGGTGGAGAGCCCGGCGATAGCCAGCGCCCCGGCGGTGGCGCTCACCGCTCCGCCGGCCCCGGCGCCGACGGCGATCAACAAGAGCACGTCCTTGACCCGGCCCAATTCGCGGGAGAAGCCGAAACGGGCCAGCAGGAACGCGCCGAGCCCGGCGGCGGCCACCTGCCCGGCGGTGACGATTACGGCTGGCGCGGGATCGGCCCCCAGCCCGGTCTGCACCACCAGCGAGGCGGCGGCCAGCGGCAGCAAAAGCGAGTAACCGAAGCGGAAGACGAAGGCGAGGCCGAGCCCGGTGGCCGGCCAGAGCAGGGCCACCGGCGGGTCCTCCAGGGCGAGGGTCTGCGACGCCCAGTACGCCAAGACAAGGTAAGCGGCGAGGAGCGCGGCGTGGGCCGCCCAATGCCGGCGCCACGGGCTCGCCGGGAGTGGCCGTGCCATTTCGTTACCGACCGTCATGCTTAAACCCCGCCCGTGACGCCGCTCCACCCTTCACCCTATACCAATGCGGCCGCGCGGCATCTACGTAGTACTCCTTAGTGGATAGTCCGCATTGGCAAAGCGGCGCCAGCGCCTACGGTTACGGGTACAGCATCACACACCCTACAACCTCGTCAGGAGTACACGCCATGAACCGCATCCACTTCAATCGGCGCAACTTCCTACGCATCGGCGGCCTGGGCGGCGCGGGCGTGGCGGTGGGCGCCGTCTTCCCCGGCCTCGCTCTACAGGGCTGCGCCCAACTCGCCGAAGGCCCGGCGGGGCCGCGCTCCGAAGCCATCGTCGCCGATGTCATCGATCACAGCATCCATCCGGGCGACTGGCCCGGCGCCTTCGGCCACGTCACCATGCGGCTGCACGAGGCGGTCCACGAGAACGGCTCCGCCTACTTCATCCGCACCGACGCCTCCGACCACGCCTTCGCCGAGGAGGAAGGGTTGGTCCACGTGCCGCTCCTCGCCACCGCCGCCGGGCGGGGGATCGCCAACGAGCTGTACCTGCGCGGCGACGGCCTGGCGCCGGTGATTCGCTCGGTGCCGCCCGCCGACGACTTCAGCCCGCTGTTCGAGATCAAGCGGGTGACCGGCGGAGATACCCGGCGCTTGCGCAGCGCGGCGCAGATCCGAGAGGCCGAGGCGGCGGGCCGGGTCACGGTGGAGTCGACGCGGGTACTCGTCAACTACCCGCTGATCGCCTGGCCCGGCGGCGGGCTCACCGTCGACGAAGAGAAGCGGGAGTATCTCGGCGGCGGCCAACTCCTGGAGCCCCTCGACCCGGCGTCCGGGCGGGTGACGCTCAAGCTCCACGAGGCGTTCCCCGGCAGCTACTACCTGGTCACCGATACCTCCATGGCGGGGCCGGCGCAGATGATGAGCGTCCCCGTCTCCGCCCCGCTGGACCGCCTGGTGGAGATCGGCGCTACCGACAAGGTTTGGGTCTTTACCAACGGTATCGAGGGTTCCGGCGTCATGGGCCACCAGCCGGCGGTCTTCGGCAACCCGGCCGGTTCACCGGCGTGGAGCCCGTACTGGGACCACTTCGCGCTGAGCTGGAATGATGAAGGCCGCGCCCGGCTGCTCCAGTCCGCCCAAGAGATCCGCGCCGCCCTCGACGCGGGGCTACTGGAATCCCACGACGGGACGCCGGCCACCCCACGGGGCTTCGTCGTCAACTGCCCGGTGCCGGTGACCGGCGACAACCAGACCACGGCGTAGCCGGAGGACCATCCCAAACCGTCATAGCAACACGCGCACCGTCATTGCGAGGAGCGGAGCGACGAAGCAATCTCCAACGGGTCAAGCGATTGCCCATAGAGATTGCTTCGCTCCGCTCGCAATGACGGCCCGCCGCCGCGGCACGGATCGTCGCCAAGATCACCGGCACCCCGCCCCAAGGTGGAAGGCCGGCGGCTCGCCGTCCTAGTCTTCGCCCCGCTCTCCGTCTGGGCGCTCAACCGGCGGTTGGCGAAAGGTTGAGCACGCGGGGCGTGCCGCCACGGGCCGGACGGGTTGCACCGC
>SKJZ01000241.1 GCA_007121755.1 Halorhodospira sp.
AGGTCGGCGTACGCTTTGGCGACGCCGGCGGCGACGGTGCCGACGCCGGCTTCGGCGACCAGCTTGACCGAGACGAGGGCGCGGGGGTTGACCTGCTTGAGGTCGAAGATCAACT
This sequence comes from Halorhodospira sp., assembly GCA_007121755.1. Classification (GTDB taxonomy): domain Bacteria; phylum Pseudomonadota; class Gammaproteobacteria; order Nitrococcales; family Halorhodospiraceae; genus SKYL01. The sequence goes on from SKJZ01000241.1 coordinate 116, forward strand.
GCGCCAAATCCTCAATGGAGTAGATGTCGTGGTGTGGCGGCGGCGAGATTAGTGCTACGCCGGGCTTGGAGTAACGCAGCCGGGCGATCATCTCGTTGACCTTGTGGCCGGGAAGTTGGCCGCCCTCGCCGGGCTTGGCGCCTTGGGCCACCTTGATCTGCAGCACCTCTGCGTTGACCAGGTAGTGCGGTGTGACCCCGAAGCGGCCGGAGGCCACCTGCTTGATCTTGGAGACCCGGTCGGTGCCGTAGCGGCCGTCGTCCTCGCCGCCTTCGCCGGAGTTGGAGCGGCCGCCTAGCCGATTCATCGCCATGGCCAGCGCCTCGTGGGCCTCGGGCGAGAGGGCGCCGAGGCTCATGCCGGCGGAGTCGAAGCGGGGCAGGATGGCCTCGATCGATTCGACCTTGTCGAGCGGCAGCGGTTGCGGCCGCTCCTTGAGCCGCAACATATCACGCAGGACGGTGGCCGGCCGTTCGTTCACCAGACGGGCGAACTCCCGGTAGCGCTCGTAGTCACCCTCCTCTACGGCTTGCTGCAGTGCGGAGACGACGTCCGGGTTGTAGGCGTGGTACTCCCCGCCGTGAATGAACTTCAGCACACCGCCTTGGTCGAGGCGTTCGGTAGGGGAGTGGGCACGCCGGGCAAGCTCCGCCGCGTCCTCTTCCAAATCGGCGAAGGTCATGCCTTGAATGCGGGAGGTCGTTCCGGCGAAACAGAGATCGACCACCTCGTCGTGGAGCCCCACGATCTCAAAAAGTTGTGCGCCCCGGTAGCTGGCGACAGTGGAGATCCCCATCTTAGAGAGGATCTTGTACAGCCCCTTGTTGATGCCCTGACGGTAGTGGCGGCACAGCTCGGCCAGCGGGAACCCCTTGATCCGGCCCCGGCGCGCCATCTCGGCGATGATCTCGTAGGCGAGATAGGGGTGAACACAGGTTGCGCCGTATCCGATCAGGCAGGCGAAGTGGTGTGGATCCCGCGTCGTGCCGGTCTCGACGACGATGTTGGCCTCGCAGCGCAGGCCGCCGGAGGCGAGGTGGTGGTGGACCGCGCCGGTGGCCAACAGGGCGTGGATGGTCAGCCGTCCCGGCTCGATATGGCGATCGGAGAGGATGACGATCGGCGCGCCGCCCCGCACCGCCCGCTCGGCGGCGGCGCAGACTGTTTCGATGGCGCCGCGCAAGTCGTGCTCCCGCGGGTCGTAAGTCAGATCGACCACGGTGTGCGCGTACTCGGGATCGCTCTCTCCCTTGAGGCGCTTCATCTTGGCCGCGGAGAGGACCGGCGAGTCCATGGTAATGCGGTGGGCGTGGATCTCCGTCTCCGCGAAGACGTTCTTCTCGCGACCGAGGCAGGTCTCCAGCGACATTACAATGCGTTCCCGGAGTGGATCGATCGCCGGATTGGTGACCTGGGCGAACTGCTGCCGGAAAGAGTCGTAGAGGGAGCGCACGCGCTGCGAGAGGGCCGGCAGCGGCGTATCGTCGCCCATGGAGCCGACCGCCTCCTGGGCCTCTTCGGCCAGAACCTTGATGACGTGATCCCGCTCTTCAAACGAGACGCCGAACAGCTTTTGTTGGGCCTCCAGGGCGGGGCGGCCCAGCTCCCCTTCGCCGGCCAGTTCATTGTAGAGGCTCGCCTCGAGCTGCCGCAGGTGGCGGTCGAGCCACTCTCTGTAGGGCTGCCGTCCGCGGAGCCGCTCGTCGATCACTTCGGAGGTGAGCAATTCGCCGGTCTCGGTGTCGGCGGCCAACATCTCACCGGGCTTTAGCCGCCCCTTGGCGACGACGTCGGACGGCTCGTAATCCCAGACGCCGATCTCCGAGGCCAGTGTGATATGGCGGTCCTTGGTCTGGACCCAGCGCGCCGGACGCAGGCCGTTGCGGTCGAGGACGCAGGCGGCGTGACGGCCGTCGGTAAGCACAATGCCGGCGGGGCCGTCCCACGGCTCCACATGCATGGAGTGGTACTCGTAGAACGCGCGCAGGTCGGCATCCATGGAGTCGACGTTCTGCCACGCCGGCGGAATCAACATGCGCATGGCGCGGAAGATGTCCATGCCGCCCTGGAGCAGGACGTCGACCATGTTGTCCAGACTTGAGGAGTCGGAGCCCTCCATATTGACCAGCGGGTTGAGCGACTCGATGTCGGGGATCAGGTCGGTGGCGAAGGTGTACGCCCGCGCATTGGCCCAGTTGCGGTTGCCCTGGATGGTGTTGATTTCGCCGTTATGGGCCAGGTATCGGAACGGCTGCGCCAGGCGCCACTGCGGCAGCGTGTTAGTGGAGAACCGCTGATGAAAGACGCAGAGCTTGGAGGCCAGATCCGGGGCGGTAAGGTCGGGGTAGAAGACCGGCAGGTTGGTCGGCATCACCAGCCCCTTATAGGAGAGGACGCGGCTGGAGAGGCTGGCAACGTAGAAGACCTCGTCATCGGCCAGTGCCTGTTCCGTCTTGCGCCGGGCGATGAACAGGCGGCGCTCCAGGTCGTCGGCGTCGGATGCGTCGGCCGGGGCATTGACGAAGACCTGCTCGATGCGCGGCAGGGTGCGCAGGGCCTCTTCGCCCAGCGCCTCGGTATTCACCGGGACGGTGCGGTAGCCGGCGGTCTTCAGGCCTTGGCGCTTTAACTCGCGGTTGAGGCAACGGCGCGCCCGGTCGGCGCGGGCGGTGTTGGGGTCAAGGAAGAGGGTGCCCACCCCGTAGTGCGCGCCGAGCTGGATTCGGGCCTCGGCGGCCACGCGGCGGAGAAAGGGATCGGGTTTGATCAGCAGCAGGCCGCAGCCGTCACCACTCTTGCCGTCGGCGGCCACCGCGCCCCGGTGGGTCAAGCGGCCCAGGGCGGCCACCGCGGTCTGCACCAGCCAGTGGCTCGGCACCCCGTCCATCTGGGCAATCAACCCGAAACCACAGCCGTCCTTCTCGAAGTTCGGTCGGTACAGGCTTCGTGGGCTCGGTTGCGTCACGGCCGCCTCTTTCGGGGGGACGGAGCAGGAGTCCGGTCCGCCGTGGGGGCTGCCCCGCCGGGAGTTGCAGCTGTGGGGGGGCGCCGGAAAAAGTATAGCGGCGGGGTGGGGGGTGTTCAATTCGAGCCGGCCCTATCTTCCAGGCATTCATGACCGATGATCCGGAAGCCTTTCAGGTGCATCCATGTCCTCATGTAACACACGAACAACGAGCACCTCCGGTTCAAGCACTTGATAAAAAACAGCGTGATACTCGACCTGTAATCTGCGATACCCAGGAAGAACATGGGCGTAGGTCACTCCGAGTGATGGGTGATCAATCAGCTGCTTGATTCCTGCCTCAAGCTGATCCAGGTATTTATCCGCCTGATCAACACCCCATTGTTCGCAGGTATACACCCAAATTCCGATGAGGTCCGATTCCGCCTTCGGCATGACACGCAGCTTAAACACTACTTAGCCGCCTTCATCCGCTTACGGCCAGCTGCCTTGATAGCCGATATATCGAACGGCTTAGGTTTTCCGCTTGACTCACCTTCAACGAGGGCCTGCCTCAGCGAGGCAAGACGTTCTTGGGCCTGCTGATCTCGCCGGATGAGATGGCGGATATACTCACTATCATTGCCAAAGTGGCCGGTTTCAATCTGGCCTTTCACCCAGTCGTCTTGTTGTGCAGTCAGCGTGATGGTTTTCCGATGCATCCTCATAGCTGGTGCTCCTAATACGGGGAGGTATGATATAATCATACCTCCCGCTTAGGCTGAGTTAATAGCCCACTTCTTGTCGACCAACGCATCGGCTACCCTGCTCCCATGCGATTGAGCGACGAACAGCAGACCATCATTCGCCGCCCGTTTCGGCCGCATGCAGGACACCATCGGCGAGAAGCTGATCCCCGCCGTCATGACCCACCTGCTGGAGACACCCGGCTCCAACCTGGACAACCTGAACCGGATGGAGAAGCTGGGG
>SKJZ01000120.1 GCA_007121755.1 Halorhodospira sp.
CGGACTCTCCATGGGGGGTGCTTTGCGTGGGCAAGGAGGTTGTCATGCGACCAGTGGTGGGTATTTCAGCGTGTTCCGAGAAGGTTTCCGGGGTGGTCAGCCACTGCGTCGGCGACAAGTATGCACGCGCCGTTGCGGTCGCCGCCGAATGCATTCCCGTACTCATCCCCGCCCTCGGCGAAGACCTGGATATCCGGTGCCTGTTGGAGCGCCTGGATGGGGTGTTGACCACCGGCAGTGATACCGGCGTGGAGCCGGATCTGTACGGGGGCGACGGCTCTCGGCAGACGGCCGACGACCTCGATCCGGATCGGGACGCGACAACCCTGCCGTTGCTGCGTGCCGCCGTGGAGATGGGTGTTCCCTTGCTCGCGATCTGTCGCGGCCACCAGGAGTTGAACGTCGCTTTCGGCGGTACCCTTCATCAGTTCATCCACGAGCAGCCCGGCCGGCGGAACCATCGCGAAGACTACTCTGTGCCCAAGGAGGAGCGTTACGAACCCGTGCATACCGTCCACTTGGCACCGGACGGCCTGCTCACCAAGCTGTTCGGCTGCGAGCATCTGGAGGTCAATTCGCTGCACTGGCAGGCGATCGATCGCCTGGCGCCCCGGCTGGCCGTGGAAGCCCGTGCGGACGACGGCGTGATCGAGGCGACGCGTGTCACCGATGCCCCGGCATTCGCTGTCAGCGCGCAGTGGCACCCCGAGTGGCGGGCCGACCAAAACCCGTATTCCCAGGCGCTGTTCAGGGCGTTCGGGGCGGCGTGCCGCCGGCGGGCGGCGGCTCGGACGGCGCCGGTTGGCGGATGACGCCGCCGTTCCCGTGCGGTTGTGATGGGGTGTGCAACCGGAGTGTCGCCGCTTGGATGATTGAGTGCAGGAACTCCGGGTAGCTCTGCCCCAAGTAGCCGGCCATGGTCGGCAGCATGCCGCCCGCGCCCCACATTGGGTGCGCGTTCACGTCGATCAGACGGGGCTCCCCCCGGGCGTCGGCCCGGAAATCCATGCGGGCGTAGTCACGGCAGTCGAGCCGTTCGAACAGTACCCCGGCGTGGCCGGTCATCTGCTTGCCGGCCGCTGCGGAGCGTGCCTGCGTGAATTGCACCCTCTGCCAGTAGGGCGAAGCCGGATCGACCTTGGAGCGGTAGGTCATCACCGGCGGCAATCCGGGGTCCAGGGCCGAGAAGTCGATCTCGAGCGGTGGCAGCACGGTGTAGCCGGTGTGGAAGTTGCCGATGACACCGACGCTGTACTCCGGTCCCGGCAGGTATTCCTGGATGAGGATCTCCTGGCCGGGCATGCGTTTGTCCAGCTTCTGCAGGTATCGCCGCGCCTCCTCCGGGCCGCTCACCACGGCATCGGTGTCGATGCCGATACTGCCGTCACCGCCATTCGGTTTGATGAAGGCCGGGTAGTGCGCCCTGTTACAGGCGTCGGCGTTGCCGGTTTCTGCCAGTACCTGCCGCGGCACCGGGACACCGAGGTCGGCGGCCAGGGCGTAGACCAGGAACTTGTGGTGGCAGAGCACGATGCTCTCCGGGCCGGCGCCGGCGTAGGGCAGATCCAGGATCTCCAACATCGCGGAGACGTGATGCTGGCGCGCGGGGTCGTTGCGGTAGCCGGTGTTGCAGAAATTGAGCACCAGGGAGGGGGAGTCGTCTTCCAAGGTCCGCCACAGCCGCGCATGGTTGTCCAGAAACCGGAAACGGTAGTCGTCCAGCGTTCCCAGGGCCTGCCGCAGGTGCTCGACGGCGTCGTAATCCTGCTGCTCGAAGCGGTTGCTGAGGTTGTAGCGGTAGGGGAGGCGGGGGTCGCCGAGCAGCACCAGTACTTCCGTCATGTTGTCGCCTCTCGCGTGTATGGGGCCGGGTTCTTCGGCTTTTACTCAAAAGGAAGAGATCACATATCGGACACGCCGCCGACTGTTCGCTAGGGCACTTACCCGTTCGCGGGCTTGCTTGATACTGGCTAGGTGGTATCGCGGGTGACGGACGCCGGCGACGCTCGCCATGACGGGGCAAAGGGCGGTGGTAAATGAAGAATGTGTTCGTCGCCGGTCTGGAACCATTTGGGCATCGGCTGCTGAGAACGATCCCCGGCGCCGAGGAATACAGGTTCCTGGAGCTTTTCGATTACGGGACCGTCGTGCGGCCGCAGAGGGGCGCTTACCCGTCGCTGACGCAACTGGTGGACGAGGGGTGCCGGCGCATCGCCGAGTTTGCAGGTGAGGAGGTCGGAATCCTGGGCTACTGGGACTTTCCCGCCAGCGTTCTCGTGCCGTGGATCGCGGGGCGCACGGGAATGCCCGGGCCGGCGCTCGAAGCCGTTGCCCGCTGCGAGCACAAGTACTGGTCCAGGATCGAGCAGCAGAAGGTCTTGCCTGACTGCGTGCCCCGCTTTGAGGCGGTTGATCCGTTCGCGGCCGGCGCCGCGGAGTCGGTGACCCTGGAGCCCCCCTTCTGGATCAAGCCGGTCAAGGCGCACTCGTCGTTTCTCGGTTTTTACATCGACACCGTAGAGACGTTGGAGGCCAGGCTCGCGTTGATCCGTGAGCGGATCGGGCTGATGGGAGAGGCGTTCAACGAATTCCTGAGCCAAGTCGACATGCCGGCGGAGGTGCGCCCCATTGGCGGATACCACTGCATCGCCGAGGAGCTGATCTCCAGCGGCCATCAGTGCACACTGGAGGGGTACTCCTGGCGGCGCGAACCGGAGGTTTACGGCGTTGTCGACTCCCTTCGCGCCGGCCACTACGACTCCTGTTTCTCCCGCTACCAGTACCCCTCGGTGCTGCCGGAGGCGGTGCAATCACGCATGCAGGCCGCCGCCCGCAAGCTGATTCGGCACCTGCGCTACGACAATGGCGCGTTCAACATCGAGTTCTACTGGAATCCGGACGACGACAGCCTCAGTGTGCTGGAGGTCAATGCGCGCATCTCCAGATCGCATTCGGCGTTGTTCTTGATGGTGGACGGCGCGGTCAACCAGACAGTCCCGCTTGATCTCGTTTTCGGCCGCCGCCCCGCCTTCCCCCACCGGGCGGGCGGGCACAACCTGGCGGCCAAGTTCATGATCCGCCAATTCAGCGACGGGGTGCTGGAGCGCGTTCCCACCGACGAGGATATCCGCCGCTTCGAGAAGGCCTTTCCTGACGCCCGAGTGCGCGTACTCACACCCGCGGGAACGCGGCTCGGAGACCTGCGGTTGCAGGACAGCTACAGCTACGAGATCGCGGAGATCTTCCTCGGCGCGGAAAGCGAGGAAGCGCTGCTGCAAAAGTACAGTGACGCCCTGCTGTTGCTGGACTTTCAGGTTCGCCCATTGGCCCCGGAGAACGCCCCATGAAGACCGTGGACGCACTACCCTGCGAGACCATCGAGGAGCCCAATGTCTGGATTCCGATGCCCGACGGCATCCGCCTCGCCGCCCGGATCTGGCGGCCCCGGAACGAGCAACCGGTACCGGCGATCCTGGAGTACATCCCCTATCGCAAGCGCTTCGGTACGGTCGCCCGCGATGCGGCGACCCATCCGTACCTCGCCGGTCACGGTTACGCCTGCGTGCGGGTTGATCTACGGGGCAGCGGCGAGTCCGAGGGCGTTCTGGAAGACGAGTACTTACAGCGGGAACTCGACGACGGTTGTGCGGTGTTGCAGTGGCTGGCGCGGCAGCCCTGGTGTACCGGCGATGTCGGCATGATGGGTATCTCCTGGGGCGGCTTCAACGGACTCCAGATCGCCGCCCTGCAGCCGCCGGAACTCAAGGCGGTCGTCGCCGTGTGCGCCTCCGACGACCGGTACGCCGACGACGTGCACCACATGGGCGGATGCCTGCTGGGCGACAACATCTCGTGGGCCTCCGTGATGTTCGCCTACAACTCCTTGCCGCCGGACCCCGAGCTGGTGGGAGAGCGCTGGCGGGAGATGTGGTTCGAGCGCCTGCGCGGCAGTGGGTTGTGGATCGAGAAGTGGCTGCGGCATCAGCGCCGTGACGGATACTGGCAGCACGCTTCGGTGC
>SKJZ01000223.1 GCA_007121755.1 Halorhodospira sp.
CTTTAACGAGAGGGCACCGATGAGCACGCTCCAAGTCGATATCGTCAGTGCCGAGGGGGAACTGCACTCGGGTACCGCCACAATGGTGATCGCCCCGGCCCTGGAGGGCGACGTTGGCATCACGCCGCGTCACGCGCCGCTGTTGACGCGGCTGCGGCCAGGGGAGTTACGGATCACCGAGGAGAACGGTGAAGAGTGGTTCTTCTATGCTTCCGGCGGGGTATTGGAGGTCCAGCCCCATAAGGTCACTGTATTGGCGGATACCGCGGTGCGCGCCCGCGATATCGATGAGGCGGCCGCGCTCGAGGCGAAGCGTCGGGCCGAGGAGCAGTTGCGCCAGCAAAAGGACGACATCGATTATGGTCAGGTCCAGGCGGAGTTGGCCGAGGCCATGGCGCAACTACAGGCGCTCGAAAGCTTGCGCAAGCGTGTCAAGCGCTGACGGGGCCGCTATGGTCCGGCACCGCTCGGCCTCCGTCTTTCGCCAAGATGATAAACGGGCCGTTTGTTCGCGGAGGAATGCCGAGGTGATTCCCGGTGTCTTCTGAGCTGTTCTCCGTCATCGTCCTTGCCGCCGGCAAAGGGACGCGGATGCGTTCGTCGCGGCCGAAGGTTCTCCACCCATTGGCCGGCCGCCCATTGCTCTCACACGTCCTCGATGCCGCACTGGCATTGAACCCGGCTGCAATCTACGTGGTTTACGGCCACGGCGGGGACGCTGTCGCGTCCGCACACGCGGGCTACCCGGTCCAGTGGGTCGAGCAGCCGCAGCAGCTCGGCACCGGACACGCCGTGCGCTGCGCCGTCGACGGTATTCCCGACGATCACCGGGTACTTGTGCTTTACGGTGACGTGCCGTTGATCCAGGCCGACACCTTGACACCACTGCTCTCCGCGCCCGGCGTCGCTTTACTGTCAGCGGAACTTGCCGATCCTGCCGGCTACGGCAGGGTGGTCCGGGCCGGGCAAGAGGTCCGTGGCATTGTCGAGGAGAAAGACGCGACGCCGGAGCAACAAGCCATCCGCGAAATCAATACCGGCCTCCTGTCGGCTCCGGCTCGCCATCTTAAGCGGTGGTTGGCCGATCTGCAGGCGGATAACGCTCAGGGTGAGTACTATTTGACCGATGTTGTCGCCATGGCGGTAGCCGAGGCCGTACCGGTTACTGGGATGCCGGTGGGTGATCCGGCCGAGGTGCAAGGGGTTAACGATCTGGTTCAGTTGGCCGGGGTGGAGCGGTTGTGGCAGCGGCGCGCGGCGGAACGGCTGATGCGGGCCGGGCTACACTTAGTGAATCCGGACCGTTTTGAGCTGCGCGGCGAGCTGGCGCACGGCGAAGATTGCCGGATCGACGCCGGGGTGGTGTGCGAAGGGCGGGTGGAACTTGGCCACCGCGTCACTTTGGGGCCAGGTGTCGTCTTGCGCGATACCCGCATTGCGGATGACGCGGTGGTGGATGCCTACAGTGTCGTCGAAGGCGCCGAGGTGGGAATCGAGGCGGTAGTGGGCCCCTTCGCCAGGCTGCGCCCCGGCACCGTGCTGGCAAAAGGCGCCAAGGTGGGTAACTTTGTCGAGACAAAGGCCGTCCGCTTAGGGCCCGGCTCCAAGGCCAACCACCTCACTTATCTCGGCGATGCCGAGGTCGGGGCGGGGGTTAATATCGGCGCTGGAACGATCACATGCAACTACGACGGCGCGGGAAAACACACCACGCGCATCGACGACGATGCCTTCATCGGTTCGGGTACGGAATTGGTGGCCCCTGTTACCGTAGGACGGGGCGCCACCATTGGCGCCGGTACCACGTTGTCGCAGGATGCCCCACCCGGCGCCCTGACGTTGGAACGGACTCGCCAGCGTACTGTGGAAAACTGGCAGCGCCCCGGAAAGCCGCCGTCCGATGGATCAACAGGCGATGAGCGGCAGTAACCGGCGGTTCGCGGATTAACGTTGAGGAGCACCGGATGTTTGACCATACCGTCGTTGCCGTCCATTTTGAGTCGCCCTATCAACCACTGCTGGATTCCTTGTCGGAGCTGCGCAAGCTGGGAACGCAGCGTTTTACCCTGGTGGACGTCCTGCGGATCGACGATCCGGACGACCTGAGTGAGGCCCACCGGCAAGAGGCGCGCCGCCGCCTCAAACAGAAGCAGGCCGATCTGCAGGCCGCCGGGTTGAAGGTGGACATTCAGCAGCCGGTCGGCTTTCCCGCGCCGGAGCTGACTAAGATCGGCCGTGGCTACGGCGCCCAATTGATCCTATTGGGTTCCCGCGGAGAGGGGCTGTTGCGGGAATTCTACCACGGCTCCACGGTCTTGGAACTGGCGCGGCAGGCGACCCTCCCAGTGTTGATGGAGCGGATCGACCCTTCCTTTGGAACCGCCTACGGCGAAGTCTTCCGCCATCCGATTCTGGCGACGGACTTCTCCGTAAAAGCGTCGGCCGCGCACGCCCTTGCGCTGGATCTGGCGGAGCGTGCCGGCAAGCTGACCGTGCTCCATGTGAATGAAGCGGGCTATCACGCCGACGGCCAAGCCAAGCTGGAAGCCATCGCGGACGAAGTGAGGCAGCGAGGCGCCGAGGTCTCAACGCGCCTGGAGTCAGGCACACCCGCCACGACTATCCGCCGGCTCGCGGAGAAGGAGGCTGGCAGCGTCGTGATAGTCGGAAAGCGCGGTGACGGCCCCGGTCGTGATTTGGCGATCGGTACCACCGCGCAAGCGGTCGCCCGCAACTGCCCCTGTTCGGTACTGGTGGTGCCGAACGAGCAAGGCATCTGGATTCGTTAGCATGTGCGGAATCGTAGGCGCCACCGCCCAGCGTGACGTTGCGCCCCTCCTTATGGAGGGGCTGCACCGTTTGGAGTACCGGGGTTACGATTCGGCGGGGATCGCGCTGTTGACTGCGGACGGCGTGCTCTACCGGGAGCGTTCCGTGGGCCGGGTCGACGACCTGCAAAACGCCATCGGCCCCGAAACGCCGCCGGGCGGCACCGGCATCGCCCACACCCGCTGGGCGACTCACGGCCGGCCGAGCGACGCCAACGCCCACCCGCACACCGCCGGCGGTGACATCGCGCTGGTCCACAACGGGATCATCGAGAACCACGAACAGTTGCGGCATCGCCTGGAGTCCTCCGGCGTCGGCTTTACCTCGGAAACCGATACCGAGGTCATTGCGGCCCTCATTGAGCAACGCCACGCAGCCGGAGAGGATCTCTACACAGCCGTGAGAGGGGCGCTTCCGGAATTGCGCGGCGCCTACGCGCTCGGTGTCGTCTCCGCGCGGGAGCCCGGCAGGGTGGTGGCGGCGAGGAGCGGCAGCCCCCTCGTGATCGGCCTGGGCATCGGCGAAAACTTCATCGCTTCTGACGTTGCGGCACTTCTCCCGGTCACGCGTAAGTTTATCTTCCTTGAGGAGGGCGATACCGCGGACATCACCCGTGGCCGTGTCACGGTCCACGATGCCGCGGGACAGCCCGTAGAGCGGCCCGTCACCGAGTCCGGGCTCACGCTGGACTCGGTGGAGCGCGGCGGTTACCGCCACTTCATGCTGAAGGAGATGCACGAACAGCCGGCCGCGGTCGCGGAAACGCTGGAGGGGCGGGTCGCCGAGGGGCGTGTCCTGGAAGCCGCTCTGGGGCTGGGTGCCGGCGATCTGCTGGCGGTTACCCGGCGTCTGCAGATCGTCGCCTGTGGCACGTCGTACCACGCCGGGCTGGTGGCGCGGTACTGGTGCGAGAGGTATGCCGGCGTGCCGTGCGATGTCGAAGTGGCGAGCGAGTTCCGGTACCGCGCCCACGCCGTTGACCCAGGCACCTTGATGGTAGTGATCTCCCAATCTGGCGAGACGGCCGATACCTTAGCCGCGCTCCGAGAGGGCCGGCGCTTGGGATACGCGGGCATCGTGGCGATCTGTAACGTCCCCGAAAGCTCCTTGGTGCGCGAGTCAGACTTGGCCCTGATGACGCGGGCCGGACCCGAGATTGGCGTTGCGTCGACCAAGGCGTTCACCACCCAACTGACCGCGCTCCTGCTGTTGGTGACCGCCATGACGTCACGGCGCGGGCGGGAGGCCGATGAGCACCAATTGGTGGAGGCGTTGGCGGCATTGCCCGGCACTTTGGAGCGCACGCTGCAGTTGGAGGATCAGATCGCGCGGCTGGCGGAGCACTTCGTCGATCGCCACCACGCGCTCTTTTTAGGGCGCGGCACACACTACCCGGTGGCGCTCGAGGGGGCTTTGAAGCTAAAGGAGATCTCCTATATCCACGCGGAGGCCTACCCGGCGGGTGAGTTGAAACACGGCCCGCTAGCCCTGGTCGACGACCAGATGCCGGTGGTGGCCGTCGCGCCGCGTGATGAACTTCTCGACAAGCTACGGTCTAATCTGCAAGAGGTCAGGGCTCGCGGCGGCCGCCTCTACGTCTTTGCCGATGACGCCGCCACCTTCCGCGCCGGTGACGAATACCACGTGGTTCCGGTGCCCGCCGCGCCGGAGCCCATCTCGCCGGTGGTCCATACCGTTCCGCTCCAACTGTTGGCGTACCATGTGGCAGTGTTGCGGGGGACCGATGTGGACAAGCCCAGGAACCTGGCTAAATCGGTAACTGTGGAGTAACGGAAGGCATACATGAATCTGCGGGACTTGAGATACCTGGTGGCCGTGGCCGAGCATCGCCATTTCGGCCGCGCGGCGCGCGCCTGCTATATCAGCCAACCTACGCTCTCGACGCAGCTGAAGAAGTTGGAGGCGTACCTCGGCGTCCAGTTGGTCGAGCGCAACCGGCGCCGGGTGTTGTTGACGCCACTTGGCGAAGAGCTGGCTGAACGGGCTGCCCGTATTCTGGCCGAGGCGGACGATCTGGTGAATACGGCGCGCGCTCAGGCCGAGCCGATGACCGGCGATGTCCGGCTAGGGGTCATCCCCACCGCGGCCCCCTATCTATTGCCCCACGTGATCCCTGAACTGGCCTACACCTATCCGAACCTGCGGTTAATCCTGCGCGAGGATCTGACCGACCGCCTTCTCGACCGGCTCCGCGCGGGGACGTTGGACGGTGCGCTATTGGCGCGTCCGGTCGCGGATGAAGGGTTGGTCAGCGCCCCTATCTGCGTCGAGCCGTTCTACTTCGCTGTGCCTGCCGGACACCTCCTCGACCGCCCGGAACCTGTCTCCTTAAACGAACTGCGCGAAGTGGAGTTGATGTTGCTCGAAGAGGGGCACTGCCTCCGCCAGCAGGCGCTGGAGGTCTGCCGTGAGGCGGATGCTGGAGAAGCGGCGCCTTTTCGCGCCACCAGCCTGGAGACGCTGCGCCAGATGGTTGCCGCCGGCGTCGGGGCCACCCTGCTCCCTGCCCTGGCGGCCGCGGCTTCCCAAAGAGGTCCGGACCACCAGGCCGTCGCTACCCGGCCGTTCCGCGACCCCGTTCCGTCGCGTGAACTCGCGCTTTACTGGCGCGCCGGATCGGCCCGGTCCGCGACCTTACAGGAGTTGGCGGACTCGATTGCCCGTATGCCCGCGATCGCCGACCCCGCTCGCCACGTAACCGTTCCCGCGTAGTCCCCATGGAGTCGCCGGATATCCTCGACGGGCTTAATGCCGAGCAGCGCGAAGCCGTCTCCATCGAGCCCGGCCGGGTACTGATCCTCGCCGGCGCCGGCAGTGGCAAGACGCGCGTACTGACGCGCCGGGCGGCTTGGTTGGTGCGCCGGGTCGGGGCGTCGCCTTTCGACCTGCTGGCGGTTACCTTCACCAATAAGGCCGCCGGCGAGATGCGCGGCCGCATCGGCCACCTCCTCGGCATTACCACCACTGGGATATGGGTCGGAACCTTTCACGGTATCGCGCACCGCCTGCTCCGGATGCATAGCGAAGAGGCCGGACTGCCACAGGCGTTTCAAATCCTCGATGCGGACGATCAGCTTCGGCTGGTCAAGCGGGTCATGCGGGCGCGGGGGAGCGATGAACGCCGCTTCCCGCCGCGTCAGGTGCGCGCCTATATCGCCGGATGCAAGGAAGAGGGTCTGCGGCCGCCGGATCTGTCCGAGCCCGAAACCGACTACCAAGCGGAGATGCTGGCCGCCTATCGCGACTACGAAGAGGCGTGCCGCCGCGGCGGTCTGGTCGATTTCGCCGAACTGCTGCTGCGCTCTTACGAACTCCTGGGTGAGAACACCGGTTTGCTCGACCACTACCGCCGCCGTTTCCAGCACTTGCTGGTGGATGAATTCCAGGATACCAATGCGCTTCAGTACCTGTGGTTGAAACGGCTGGCGGGCGACGGTCAAGAGGTCTTTGTGGTGGGCGACGACGACCAGTCGATCTACGGCTGGCGCGGTGCCCAAGTCGAAAACCTGGAACGGTTCCGCAAGGAGATGGGCGATGTACGGGTGTTGCGCCTGGAACAGAACTACCGCTCCACCGCGACGATCCTAAACGCCGCGAACGGGTTGATCGCCCACAACACCGGCCGCATGGGCAAGGAGCTGTGGACGTCCGGCGACCGGGGCGAACCGCTGGTGGTCTACGCCGCTTTCAACGAGACCGACGAAGCGCGGTGGGTGGTGGAACGGATCCGGCAGCACCTCTCCGAGGGCAACTACGCGCGCGGCGATTTCGGGGTGCTCTACCGCTCCAACGCCCAGTCCCGCGCCTTGGAGGAGGCGCTCATCGCCCAACGCCTCCCCTACCGTGTCTACGGTGGTCTCCGCTTCTTCGAGCGGGCCGAGATCAAAGACGCCCTCGCGTATCTGCGTTTGACCATCAATCGCCACGACGACGCCGCCTTCGAACGGGTGGTCAATACTCCGCCTCGCGGGATCGGCGATCGCACTGTTGAGGCGTTGCGTGAGGCCGCGCGGGGCGCCGGAGTGAGCCTAGGGGCGGCGGCGCGGGAACTCATCGCCGGAACCCAACTGGCCGGCCGCGCCCGCAAGGCGGTAGCCGCCTTCCTCGAGCAGTTGGATGCCCTTGAGGCCGAGGTGGCGGGTCGCCCGTTGGACGAGCAGGTGGAACGAACCATCGCTCGTACTGGCTTGCGCGCCTACCATCAACAGGATGGGGAGCGCGGCGAAAGCCGGTTGGAAAACCTGGACGAGTTGGTTACCGCGGCGCGCCTCTTCGAACAGTACGGCGAGCACGCCGAGGGGATGGACCGCTTGACCGCCTTCCTGTCCCACGCTGCGCTGGAGGCCGGCGAGGGACAGGCCGACGACGGCACCCCGGCGGTGCAGTTGATGACGCTTCATTCGGCAAAGGGGCTCGAGTTCCCGGTTGTCTTCCTGGTCGGTTTGGAGGAGGGGCTTTTCCCTCACCGTATGTCGATCGAGGAGCCGGGGCGCCTGGAGGAGGAGCGGCGGCTCTGCTACGTCGGACTGACACGGGCCCGCGAGCGGGCCTACCTGACGTGGGCGGAGAGCCGGCGCGTCCACGGCGTTCAGCAAGTAGGCAGCCCGTCCCGCTTCCTGCGCGAGCTGCCGGTGGAGCACCTGGACGAGGTACGTCCCCGGTTCACCGTCCGGCGGACTGGAGAGTCCACGCGGCCCCTGCCGCCACGGGGCGTGGCCGGTGAAGCGGCGCCGGGGATCGGCCTGGGGGCGCGGGTGGCCCACGATACCTTCGGTCAAGGGGTTGTGATGGCGTGCGAGGGCAGCGGCGCCAACGCCCGGGTACAGGTGCGTTTCGACGATGCTGGGACCAAGTGGCTGGTCGCCAACCTCGCCGGCTTGGAGCCGGTGGTCGAGTAACGGCCGGGGCTACGCTACCGCCCTACAGATCAAGCAGGATCTCGCGCTCGCGCACCGACGGCTCGAACCCGCGATGCTCGTAGTGATCGAAGATGGCCTCCACCACGTCGCACGGCTTGTCCACAACGCGAAAGAGGTCCATGTCTTCGGGATCGACCGCGCCATCGCCGACCAGCCGATCCTTGAACCACTCCACTAGCCCCGTCCAGTAAGCGGAGTGCGCGAGGATGATCGGGATGCGCCGCGTCTTGCCGGTCTGAACCAAGGTAAGGATCTCCGCCAACTCATCCAAGGTCCCGAAGCCGCCAGGTAGCACGACGTACGCCGAGGCGTACTTGACGAACATTACCTTGCGGGAGAAGAAGTGCCGGAAGTGGAGCGCCACGTCCTGATAAGGGTTGCCGGCCTGCTCCTGGGGTAGCTGGATGTTCAGGCCGATGCTGAGCGACTTGCCGGCCTGAGCCCCCTTGTTGGCGGCCTCCATGACTCCCGGTCCGCCGCCGCTGACCACGGAGAATCCAGCGTCCGAGCACGCCCGGGCGATCTCCTCGGCCAACTGGTAGTACGGGTGGTCGGGCGCTACGCGCGCCGATCCGAACATGCTTACGGAAGGCTTGATGGCGGAGAGGCGCTCGAAGCCCTCCACGAACTCCGCCATGATTTGGAAGATCTTCCACGACTCGCGGGTCATATGCGCATCGTTCCGCGGGTGCCGTTCCTGGTGGGAGAAGGGATCGTCGTTATTCATAGACCGGTATGGTGTACTGGCGCGGCTTGGTAACCCCCTATCATAGCGGGGGTGGTTCCATGATGATACGACTACTTCCAGGGAGTCAGCATGGCCGAAGAACAGAACAGTGCGCCGCTCGTCCTGGTGGACGGTTCCTCATACCTCTACCGGGCATACCACGCTCTACCCGCGCTCTCCAACCGCGACGGCGAGCCCACCGGCGCGTTATACGGCGTCCTCGGCATGCTGCACAAACTGCTGGCGGACGAGGCCGGAGAGCGGATCGCGGTGGTCTTCGACGCCCCGGGCCGGACCTTTCGTGACGACCTCTTCGATCAGTACAAGGCGCATCGGCCGCCGATGCCGGACGATCTGCGCGCCCAACTGGCTCCGCTCAAGGAGATTATCGAGGCGATAGGGATCCCTCTGCTGGAGGTGGAGGGGGTCGAGGCCGATGATGTGATCGGCACCTTGGCCGCACGCCACGCCGGACCGGTGGTGATCTCCACCACCGATAAGGATATGGCGCAACTGGTCGACCGCCGCATCACCCTGCTGAACACCATGAGCGGCAGCCGCCTCGATCCGGAAGGCGTGCGGGAGAAGTTCGGCGTGCCGCCGGAGGCGATTCGCGACTATCTGGCGCTGGTCGGGGATACTTCCGACAACATCCCCGGCGTGCCGAAGGTCGGCCCGAAGACCGCGGCGAAGTGGCTGAACCGGTACGGCACCCTGCAGGAGATCCGGGACCACGCCGACGAGATCGGCGGCAAGGTCGGCGAGAGCCTGCGGGCGCACTTGGACACCCTACCGCTCTCCCGCGACCTTGCGACCATCCACTGTGACGTGGCGTTGGAATTGGGCCCCGACGAGCTCCGCCGGGGGGAGCCGGACCGGGAGCGGTTGGAAAAGCTCTACCGCCGGTATGAGCTGAAGCGCTTCCTCCAGGAGTTGCGGGGCGCGGGCGACAAGGAAGGGGCCGAAGGCGGCGAGCCGCCCCCCGCCGGCGGCGCCGACGGCGACTACCGAGCGGTGGTGACCGACGAGGATCTGGCTGAATGGCGGCGCCGGCTCGAGGCCGCGCCCCTGATCTCTGTCGACCTTGAGACCGACAGCCTCGCCTATATGGACGCCCGTATCGTCGGCGTCGCGCTAGCGGTGGAGCCCGGCGGCGGCGCCTACATTCCGGTCGCCCATAACGGGCCGGACGCCCCGGACCAGCTGACCCCGGAACGGGTGCTGGACGAATTGCGCCCGGTGTTGGAAGACACGGACCGGCCAAAGGTGGGGCAGAACCTGAAGTACGATCTGAGCGTGCTGGCCAATTACGGCATCGAGTTACGCGGTATCCGCTACGACACCATGCTTGAGTCATACGTGCTCGACTCCACCGCCACCAGGCACGATATGGACTCCCTGGCCGGCAACTACCTCGGCATCGAGACCATCAAGTACGAGGATGTCTGCGGCAAGGGTGCGCGCCAGATCTCTTTCGCTCAAGTCGATTTGGAGACAGCCGTCCGGTACGCGGCCGAGGATGCCGACGTAACCCTGCGCCTCCACCGTGAGATCTATCCGCGTCTCGAACGCGAATCCCGCTTGCTCGCCGTCTTCACCGACCTGGAGATGCCGCTGGTACCGGTGCTGTCGCGTATCGAGCGGAACGGTGTCGGGGTCGATATCCGGCTCCTTAACGAGCAGAGCAAGGAGTTGGCGCACCGCATGGAGGAGGTCGAGAGGCAGGCTTACGAGGCGGCCGGTGGCCCGTTCAATCTCGGTTCGCCGAAACAGATCCAGGAGATCCTGTTCGAGCGCATGGGGTTGCCGGTGGTCCAGAAGACGCCCAAGGGCCAGCCTTCGACCGCGGAATCCGTCCTGGAAGAGTTGGCGGCCCGGGGCCACGAGCTGCCCGCCTTGATCCTGCAACACCGTGCCCTGGCGAAGTTGAAGAGCACCTATACGGACAAGCTCCCCCGTCTCGTACGCCCCGATACCGGCCGGGTTCATACCTCTTACCACCAGGCGGTGACGGCCACCGGCCGCCTCTCGTCATCGGATCCGAATCTGCAGAATATCCCGGTACGCACGCCCGAGGGGCGGCGCATACGGCGCGCCTTCATCGCGGAGCCAGGGCACCGTCTGCTCAGCGCCGACTACTCCCAAGTGGAGTTGCGCATCATGGCCCACCTCTCCGGTGACGAAGGGCTGCTCGCCGCCTTTTCCGAGGCGCGCGACATCCACCGCGCCACCGCCGCCGAGGTCTTCGATACTCCCGCCGACGAAGTTACCGACGAACAGCGCAGGGCCGCCAAGGCGATCAATTTCGGGCTGATCTACGGCATGTCCGCCTTTGGCTTGAGCCGTCAGCTGGGCATTGAGCGTGAGAGCGCACAGCTCTATATCGACCGTTACTTCGAACGCTACCCGGGCGTCCGGGTTTACATGGACCGGACGCGGGAAGAGGCGCGGGAGCGGGGCTACGTGGAGACAGTGCATGGCCGCCGCCTGCACGTGCCGGAGATCAACAGCCGCAACCGCCAGCGCCGGGAGTACGCGGAACGAACCGCGATCAACGCGCCGATGCAGGGTACGGCGGCGGATCTGATTAAACGGGCAATGATCGATATCGATGCGTGGCTGCGGGCAGAACAGCCGGCTACCCGCATGGTGATGCAGGTCCACGACGAGTTGGTGTTAGAAGTGCCCCAAAGTGCCGTGGAGGAAGTGGCCGACGGCGTCCGCCGGCGAATGTCAGCGGCCGGCGACTTGGCGGTGCCGCTTGAGGTCGATGTCGGGACCGGTGCCAACTGGGATGAGGCGCACTAGGGAAACGCGGACGACCGGTAGGACACGGACAAAAAAAAGCCCCGGATCCTGGGGGGGATTAGGATCCTGGGGCGAAACCCCGGTCTTGGGGCTGACCGGGCTCTGCCATTCGTGGCAGAAGAGGAGGGAAGCACACCACATTTGCAATCCTCACCGAATAAGACCGTGCGCCATGCGCAGAGTTCCCGAGTGATCCGCTCTAAAAAAGTCTTGCCGGAACGCCCCTACTCCACCGCGCGGGTGGCCACGGCAAGACCGAGCCACCGGTCCAATACGCCCCGCAACTCGTCGAGACCCTGGCCGGTCACCGCCGAGAAGGTCTGTATCGAGACTGCGGACGGACCCAAGGTTTCGTGGATCGCCGCCGTGGCTTCGTGAAGACGCTTCTTCGCCGCACCCCGCTTCAACTTGTCCGCCTTGGTCAAGACAACGTGGACGGCGAGCCCGGCGTGGGCGCACCACTCAAGCATGCGCGTGTCCAATTCGGTCGGCGCGTGCCGGATATCCATGATCAATACAATACCCGCCAGCGAGCGCCTGGACGCAAGGTAATCGGGCAACACCCGTTGCCAGCGCCGCCGCACCGCTTCCGGCACCTTGGCGTAGCCGAAGCCGGGCAGATCGACCAGGCGGGCGTCATCGCCGAGCCCGAACAGATTGATCATCTGGGTACGCCCGGGGGTGCCGCTGGTGCGGGCCATCTTCTTGCTGCCGGTGACGGCGTTCAATACGCTCGACTTGCCGACGTTGGAGCGCCCGGCGAACGCCACCTCCACGCCGGTATCCGGCGGCAGTTCGGCCGGTCCGGGGGCGCTGAGCAGAAATCGTGCGCCGCGGTAGAACGCCTCGCTCATTACGGTCCTCTCTTATTTAAACCGGTAACCGCCATCGACGCGAGCCGCGCGGCGATGATCACGCCGAGCGCGGCGGCGTATAGATAGAAGACGGCATAGTCCGCGCGCACTTGTAACACTTGGTGAAGCAGAGCGGTACCCGCGGCCACGTAGGCCAGCTTGTGGAGCAGGCTCCACCGTGCCCGGCCGAGCCGCCGCATCCAGCCGTCGGTCGAGGTGGCGGTCAGCAGCGCCAGTACCGCGAAGGTGAAGAGCCCGGCCCACAGATAGGGCCGCCCCTGCAACTCCCGCCAAGCGAAGGTCCAGGCGAAAAACTGGTCGAGCCCGATCCAGACCCCGAGATGGGCGAAGGCCCAACAGAAGGTCAAAACCCCAAGCCACCGCCGCGGCGCGGCGATGCCCCAAAAGCCACTCAACCGGGCGGCGGGCCCCAAGCCGAGCGTCACCAACAACAGAATAAACGCCGTATTCCCGGTGAAGTGGAGCAGGTATTCGACCGGGTCGGCTCCGGCGCGTCCGGTGGAGACGGCCCCGGCGACCCAAACCGCGGGCGCCAGCGCGCCGCCGGCGGCACACCATTTCCAAAGACGAATCATCACCAACCGCTCCTTAGCCCGCGATTTACCAGTAGTCCTCCGGATCGCCGGGATAGAGGTGAGCGACCTCCTCCCCGTAGCCGTTGTAAAGCAGCGTCTCACGCCGTCCCAGTTCGCCGATGCGCCGCTCCCGCGACTGATCCCACCGCGGATGATCGACGTTGGGATTGACGTTCGCGTACCACCCGTACTCGTTCGGGGCGTGCTCCTCCCACAGACAGATCGGCCGCTCCTCCGTAAGCCGCATGGCGACGATCGATTTGACGCTCTTGAAACCGTACTTCCACGGCACGACCAGCCGCAGAGGGGCGCCGTTTTGGGGTGGCAACGGGTCGTCGTACATCCCGACGGCGAGGATGGTCAGCGGATGGACTGCCTCGTCGATCCGCAGCGCATCACGATAGGGCCAATCGAGAATGCCACGCTCCACGCCGGGCATAACTTCGGGGTCGGCCAGCGTCTCGAACGCGACGTATTTGGCCCGCGAGGTCGGCTGGACCCGTTTCAACAAGTCGGCCAACGGAAAGCCGATCCACGGGATCACCATCGACCAGGCCTCGACGCAGCGTAGCCGGTAGATCCGCTCTTCGAAGGATCGCCCGTCCAGAAGATCCTCCAGGGCGTATGTCCCGCCCTTCTCCACCTCGCCTTCTATACTGACGGACCAAGGGTCGGTACGCATATGCCGCGCCCGCTGCATCGGGTCGGTCTTGCGTGTGCCGAACTCGAAGAAGTTGTTGTAGGTTGTGGCGTTTTGTCGCGGCGTCAGCTCTTGGTCAGTGCCGAAGGGGCCGGCGGAGGCGTCGCCCAATCGGGTGCGCCAACCACTATTGCCCGCCGCGCCGAGAAGACCGGGGAGCGCGGCTCCGAGCGCCAGTGCGGCCCCTCCGGCCAAAACCCGGCGGCGGTTGATGTAGACCTCGCGAGGGGTGATCTCGGAAGGCAGTGGACGTGGATAGCGGTGGACTCCCATGGCGACCTCATCAAAAGCGCACCGTGCTGCGCGGTTGCACGGTAATACCGGATTCTATATAAGGGCGGAACTGGAATCATTCTAACTCATGATTCCACGTTCGATAACGATCTCTCAATAAAGTCTCCTA
>SKJZ01000204.1 GCA_007121755.1 Halorhodospira sp.
GACGATCCGACGCCGTTCCGGTTGCTTCAGGAGGACGGGGAACCCTACTTCGTCGCCCAAAGCGGCCTGCAGGGCCAAGGACGGGCCGCACCGGATCACCGGACGGTCTACCGTTCCGAGGCCACTCAGTATGAGCTGGCGGATACGGACGACAGCCTCGAGGTGCCGCTGTACTGGACGTCGGAGGGGATGGAATTTCGGAAGGTTTACCGGTTCGAGCGAGACAGCTACCGAGTCCACGTTCGCCATGAGGTCCGCAATGACTCGGAGGAGGCGTGGCGTGGGTATCAATACGTACAGCTTCGACGGGCGCCCGACCCGCCCGGGACTACGCCGTGGTATATCCATACCTATACCGGTGGCGTGATTTTTAGTCCAGAGGAGCGGTACGAGAAGATCTCCTTCGGCGATATGGGTGACGCCGATCTGTCGCGTGACGTGCGTGACGGCTGGGCGGCTATGATCCAGCACTACTTTCTGGGCGCGATCATCCCACCGCGCAGTGAGCAGTACCGGTATTTCACCCGGGCGCTTCCCGGCGAACACTACATTCTCGGTATGTCGTCATCGTGGGAGACAGTGGCGCCTGGCGAAGTCGGGGAGTTCACGAACTTGCTCTTCCTTGGACCCAAGGAGCAAGAACGGCTCAATGCCGTGGATGCGGAAGGCCTGCGGCTTACGGTTGACTACGGCTTTTTAACGATTATCGCCAATCCGCTTTATTGGCTGCTGGACAACATTCACGGGGTTCTTGGCAATTGGGGATGGTCAATCCTCGCTCTGACACTGTTGATTAAGCTGGTCTTCTATAAGTTGTCGGCGGTGAGCTATCGCTCTATGGCGAACATGCGTCGGGTCCAGCCGCGTATGCAGCAGATTCGCGAGCGCTACGGCGACGATCGGCAGCAGATGAACCAGGCGCTGATGGAGTTGTATAAGAAAGAGAAGATCAATCCGCTGGGCGGGTGCCTGCCGATATTGGTGCAGATTCCAGTATTCATCGCGCTCTACTGGGTATTGTTGGAGAGTGTTGAGCTGCGGCACGCGCCGTTTATTCTCTGGATCAACGACCTATCCAGCCGCGATCCTTATTTCGTGTTGCCGGTGTTGATGGGGCTGACGATGTTCCTGCAGATGCGGCTGAACCCGGCGCCGATGGATCCGATTCAGCAGCGGATCATGCAGGTCCTGCCAATCGTCTTTACCGGTTTCTTCATGTTGTTCCCCGCCGGCTTGGTGTTGTATTGGCTGGCGAATAACGTGCTTTCAATTGGGCAGCAGTGGTTGATCATGCGCTCGGTCGAGAAGGAGCAGGCGGCGTAGATACGATTTGCGCCTTGGCCACGCCGCCCGGACGGGGCGGTGTGGCCGTCGTGCGACTTTCCGGTCCCAATACGCAAGGAATCGCCGGGGCTATCGCGGGGCGACTCCCGGTGCCCCGGTACGCTGCGTTGCGGACGTTTCGCGATGCGGATGGGGCGGCCATCGATCGGGGGCTACTGCTCTACTTTCCTGCCCCCAACTCTTATACCGGTGATGATACGGTCGAATTCCATTGCCACGGTGGACCTGCCGTGGTGGAAGCGTTACTGCGCCACCTCGTGCAGGTAGGAGCGCGCGGTGCGGAACCCGGGGAGTTCACGCAGCGGGCCTATTTAAACGGGAGGCTCGATCTCAGCCAAGCCGAGGCGGTTGCCGCGCTGATTGAGGCCGAGACCGGGGCAGCGGCGGCGGCCGCCTTGCGCTCGTTGGATGGCGAGTTCGGTCAAGCCGTGGATGCTGTAGCGGACTGGGTTGCCGCCGTACGGGTCGAGCTGGAGGCCGGGCTCGACTTCTCTGATGAGGAGGCGGTAGAGGGGCTCGGCGGTGGGGAGCTTCGTGGGCGTATTCTCGGAATCGTCGAGCATTTGGAGGAAATCCACCGGCGCGCCGCGCTTGGAGTGCAGGTCGGCCGGACCGGTGATCTCACCATCGTCGGCGCGCCGAATATGGGTAAGTCCAGTCTAATGAACGCGCTCTGCGGCAGGGATGCGGCCATTGTGCACGCCGCGGCCGGCACAACGCGGGATGTCGTCACCGAACCGATTCGATTCGGTGGCCGGTCGGTTCGGCTAGTCGATACGGCTGGTTTGAGAAGCGGTGAGGGCGTCGGGGACGTCGAGGTGGAGGGGGTGCGCCGGGCGAGGCGCGCGGCCGCGGGCGCGCTTCACGTTATGTTGGCCGTTGAGGACGGGCAGAGGCTCGATGAAGCAGCTGAGTCGGTTATCCGGAAAGTCGGCGTTGAGCGGATGACACTGGTGCGCACGAAAACGGATCTTGGCGGCGGGGCCACCGGGCTACGCGATTCAAAGTTGGTGGGCCTGACGGAGGTCGCGGTCAGCGCGAAGACGGGGGAAGGGCTGGAGGCGCTGATTGCCCGCCTGGAAGAGGTGGGTGGCGGTGCGTCTGGAGAAGACGCCTGGGCGGCCAAGGAACGGCATCTCGCAGCGCTGGATCGGGCAAAGGCGGCGCTTTATAGGGCGTGCCGGGCGGTGGAAGGCGGTGAAGAGATGGTCGCGGAGGATCTTCGCGAGGCTCAGGATCAGCTTGGGGAGATCACCGGGCGCGTGACGACGGAAGAGTTGCTGGGGCGGATTTTTTCAAGCTTCTGTATTGGGAAGTGAAGTAGCGTATGTGCTCTATTGGGGTATCGGGATGCTTGAAGGGTGGTCGCTGGTGTATCCCGCCTCTGTGTCTGCCGAACGCGCCCTTCGGGTCCCCTGCGCTTCTCGGCCGACCGGGAGCGCGCGCAAAAACTCGCGGCGCTGGCGCGCCGCTCAGGCAGCTTGCGCGCTCTTCGAGCGGCTACGCCGCTCTCCGTCCCGTTCGCCCTCCGATGCTCGGCGCGTCCGGATGGACACAGAGGCGGGATACACCAGCGACCACCCTTCAAGCATCCCGATACGTGCCACCGATGTTCCACGTGGAACATCACTTCGGCCCCACGCTGCTTGCGGTGGCCCCACTAGCCACGCCTCGAGCGAGGTGAACCCACCATCGCGCCAACAACGCTGACACTTACGGTACGAGGTGTGAAAAAATCCAGCGATGACACAGTGGAGCGACTACGACGTGATGGTTATCGGTGGCGGCCATGCGGGCATAGAAGCCGCGTCCGCCGCTGCGCGAATGGGCCGCGCCACACTATTGCTCACTCAGAGCCTCGATACGCTTGGCGCGCTCTCCTGTAACCCCGCTATCGGAGGGATCGGCAAAGGGCACTTGGTCCGCGAGATCGACGCGCTGGGCGGTTTGATGGGTACCATCGCCGACGCCGCAGCGATCCAGGGGCGTCTCCTGAACCGGCGCAAGGGCCCGGCGGTCCGCGCGACGCGAATCCAGGCCGATCGCCTCACGTACCGGAGCGTCACGCACACTGCAATCTTCGGCCAGCCTAATCTGCAACTGTTCCAGGACGAGGCAGAGGCGCTGCGGGTCGAAAACGGGGCGTGCCGCGGCGTAATCACAAGGGGTGGCCGCGTACTCCGGGGCAAAACGGTAATCCTTACAGCGGGGACATTCCTGGCAGGACGTGTGCATATTGGCGAAAAAAGCTATCCCGCCGGCCGGGCCAGTGACCCCGCCGCCGCGCGTCTGGCAGAGCATATTCGGGATCTAGGCTTGAATATGGGCCGCCTGAAAACCGGTACTCCCCCGCGTCTCGATGCGCGCACGGTCCAGTTCGATCGGCTGGAGGCACAAAAGGGGGAGAGCCCCCTCCCCCGGTTTGGCCGATTCCGCCCCGCTCCTCCACCGCTACGCCAAGTGGCATGCCATATCGCCCATACGAATCCAAAGACCCACGAGATCATCCGGGACGGCATCCCCTGCTCGCCGATGTATACCGGAGCGATAGAAGGACCGGGGCCGCGGTACTGCCCCTCCATCGAGGATAAGGTAGTACGCTTCGCTCATCGCGATGCGCACCAGATCTTTTTGGAGCCCGAAGGGCTCGACTCCATGGAGATCTACCCGAATGGCATCTCCACGAGTCTGCCGCTGGACGTCCAGATCCGTGCGGTTCAAAGCATCGCGGGTTTGGAGGAGGCGAGGATCACGCGGCCGGGCTACGCGATCGAATACGACTTTCTAGATCCCCGAAGCCTTCATCCCTGGTTGGAGGTGCGTGCTGTGCCAGGCCTGTTCATGGCAGGCCAGGTCAACGGCACCACGGGTTACGAGGAGGCGGCGGCACAGGGGCTGATCGCAGGCGTCAATGCCGCTCTGCGGTGTGCCGAAAGCGAGCCGTGGTACCCGATGCGCCACGAAGCCTATACCGGTGTAATGTTGGATGATCTGGTAACCACGGGATTGACCGAACCGTACCGGATGTTCACCAGCCGCGCAGAACATCGTCTCGGCTTGCGGGAAGACAACGCGGATTTGCGTCTGACTCCTACAGCGCGCACGCTTGGCCTGATCGACGAGTCGCGATGGGCGGCTTTTGAGAGCTTCCGTGAAGATCTCGAAGCAGAGCGCGCCTACATTCACGCCACCCGTATCTATCCAAACGCCCTCTCCGAAACGGAGGAGGACGCGCTCGGTGGGACGCTGCGTAGCCCCCAGAGCATTGCTGAACTCATGCGCCGCCCATCCCTCGGTTACCGTGAGTTGGTCGCCATCGCTGGCGATGATCGGCGGCCACCCGAATCGGTGATCGAGCAGTTGGAGGTGGAGGCCCGTTATGCGGGCTACCTGGAGCGCGAACGCGCCGAGGCGGGACGTCTGCGCCGATACGCCGACGTTGTGATTCCGCAGGAGTGCGATTATGAGGCGATCGACGGTCTGTCGAATGAGGTTCGCCAGCGCCTTATTCAGCAACGTCCGCATACCGTCGGGCAGGCAAGCCGCCTTCCGGGGGTGACGCCGGCGGCGGTCTCCTTGCTGTTGGTACATCTCAGGCGCCGCGGATGGTTGCGGTTTCCGAGAACACAGGAGGGCGAGCCGGGGTGACCACCGCCATACTGCGGAAGACGCTGACAGCGGGGCTGGCCCGCCTCGAACGGCCTTTGCCCGAGGAGGCGGTCGAGGCGCTGTTGGCTTACGTCAACCTTCTCCACCGTTGGAATCGCGCCTACAATCTCACCGCTGTCCGGGGCCCTGCGGAAATGATCCGACGCCATGTCATCGAAAGCGTCGCGATTCTCCCGTATGTGACCGGGCGGACATTGTTGGACGTGGGAAGTGGCGCCGGTATCCCCGGCTTGCCACTGGCTGTCGCCCGTGGGCACGGCACGGTGGAACTGATGGATAGCAGCTCCAAGCGGGTCCGTTTTCTGCGTCATGTCGTCGCTACACTCGGGCTTTCCAACGTTCAAGTGGTGCATGGCCGTGCGGAGCGGGTACCGGGCCGTGACGTCGACTGTGTTACCGCGCGCGCGGTGGCCGCGTTAGACCGCCTGTTGCCGATGGCGGTACGCCATTGCACGCCCGGGGGACAAGTGCTTGCTCTAAAGGGGCCGCGTGTGGAGGAGGAGATCGACGCGTTGCCGCCGCAGCTGCGCCGCGGCGTGACGGTGGAGACGCTTCAGGTGCCGGATGATGAGAGGCGTATTACGATAGTGGTGTACCATTTGCCCGGCGGGATCGAACAGAAACAAAACAGTCAGGAGTGACCGATGCCACGTATCATCGCAGTCGCGAATCAGAAGGGCGGAGTAGGAAAGACCACAACGTGCGTGAACCTGGCCGCCTCGCTCGCCGTCGGCGGCAAGCGGGTCTTGCTAGTGGACCTGGATCCGCAGGGCAACGCTACGGTCGGCTGCGGTGTGGACAAGAACTCCGTGAGCCCAACCGCGTATGAAGCACTCATGGAAGAAATCCCTTTGAGCGACGCTATTATTACGCCGGACGAGCCGGGCTTCGACTTGATTGTGGCGAACGGTAACCTTACCGCCGCCGAAGTCGAGCTCCTCGATGCGGAGGGCCGGGAACAGCGGCTACGTGAACAACTGGCGACGGTGAGGGACAGCTACGAGTACATCCTGATCGATTGCCCACCGTCCTTGAATATCCTGACGGTCAACGCGCTGGTCGCCGCCGACGGAGTGCTGATCCCGATCCAGTGCGAATACTTTGCCTTGGAGGGGCTCACCGCCCTGCTCGACACCATACGCCGCGTTCAGGCCAAGGCGAATCGCGAGCTCACCATAGAGGGCTTGCTTCGCACGATGTTCGATCCGCGCAATAAACTTGCCAACCAAGTCGGAGATCAATTGACCGCGCACTTCGACGAACAGGTCTACCGGACAATGATTCCGCGGAACGTCCGCCTGGCCGAGGCCCCCAGCCACGGGGTGCCCGCGCTCTGTTACGACCGGGCGTCTCGCGGCTCGCTGGCCTACATGGCGTTGGCCAGCGAGATGGTGCGCCGCCACGGCGGCGCGCACGCCTAAGACGCGATTGGAGGCGGTCGTATGGCGGGAAAGAAGCGAGGTCTCGGGCGTGGGCTGGACGCGCTTTTGGGGGTCGAGCCCGGCGCGGTGATAACGGCGACCGATGAGAGCCAAGGCGGGGAGCTGCGAACGCTCCCGGTCGACTGGCTTGACCGGGGTCCGTATCAACCCCGGCGCCACTTTGATGAAGACGCCCTGCAGGAACTGGCCGATTCCATTCGGGCCCAGGGTGTGGTGCAGCCCATCGTTGTCCGCCCCGCGGGCGAACAGCGCTATGAGATCGTCGCCGGTGAACGTCGTTGGCGGGCCGCCCAGTTGGCGGGGATGGAGGAGATCCCCGCGCTGGTGAGAGAGATCGCCGACGAGGCGGCCATCGCCGTCGGTTTGATCGAAAACCTGCAACGGCAAGATCTGAATCCGCTGGAAGCAGCCTCCGCTCTGAAGCGGTTGATCGACGACTTCGGCCTTTCGCACCAAGCAGCGGCCGAGGCGGTGGGGCGCTCCCGGACTGCGGTGACAAACCTTTTACGGCTGCTGGACCTCAATGAGGATGTCCAGCGGTTGATTGACGAGGGCCACTTGGACGCCGGTCACGCAAAGGCGCTCGCTGGCCTAAGTGGCGGCCTGCAAAGCGAGGCTGCGGCGAGGGTCGCCAGCAAGGGCCTATCGGTGCGCGAGACTGAGTTGCTGATCCGGCGGCTCCAGGGCGAGGCTGAGGAGGCGGCCCGCGCGGGAAGCGCCGACCAACATCAGCGCGCGGAAGATCCGGACTTGGAGCGTCTCCAGGAGGACCTGGCCCAACGTCTAGGCGCGGCCGTCGCCATCCAACACAGCCGCCGGCGGGGAAAGGGCTCGCTGGTTATTCGCTACAATAGCTTGGAAGAGCTTGACGGCATCCTCGGCCGCATTCGTTAGCGAGCGGTATCGCTCGCACGGATATCCGCGGTTGATTCTAACGGGCACAGCCGATACACTGCGCGCGCTCTAGCCCATTGGATAAGTATCTGAAACCGCTTATATAAGCAAGAGTCGATGTTGCGGGAAGCGGGGTACGCGGGGGCCACGTGCAGGAAAGCCATGTGCTGGATACCGGTTTCGAGCCGCATGGCTACTGGCGGAGCCGCCGGCCAGCCATAACGGTTGTCATCCGTGTCTTGGCCGGCCAACTTATCTTGGGCGGGGCGGTAACAGGTGCCTGGTTTTTTGAGGCGCCCATCGCGGCGGCCGCGGCAGCCGCTGGGACGGCAATAGCGCTGCTTCCCACCCTTTACTTCGCCGTAAAGGTGTTTTCAAAGGCCCCGGGAAGCGCGCCGCATGAAGTGCTCCGCGCGCTCTACACCGGGGAGGCGGTGAAGCTGATCCTTACGGCGGCGCTGTTCGCGATCGCGCTCCGTTGGTTCGGGGGACACTTTCTGCCGCTGATCACAGCATATGCCGCGGCGCTTGCTACGTACTGGTTTGTACTATTGGGGAACCTGCGCGCCTGATCGCTCAGGGAATCGATGAACCCGGGGGGCTCTTTAGCCATGAATGTCGACGCCGGCAGCAATGCCACCGACTATATACGTCACCATCTGACCAACCTGCGGCTGGATCTCACCACAGGGCAGATCGATTCGGAAGCCATGCACTTCTGGACGCTGCACGTCGATACGCTGGTGATGGTCTTCGGCCTCGGGGCGTTCTTCTGCTACATCTTTTGGCTCGGCGCACGCCAAGCTACCGCGGGCGTGCCAGGGGGATTGCAAAACTTTGTCGAGACGATGGTTGAGTTCATCGACAAGACGGTTAAAGAGACCTTCTCCGCGGAGAGCCGCGTGATCGCGCCGTTGGCGTTGACCATTTTCTGTTGGGTCTTCCTGATGAACCTGATGGACCTGATCCCGATCGACATGGTGCCAAGCATCCTGTCCGCCGTCGGAGTCCCCTATTGGAAGGTTCTCCCGTCGGTCGACCTCAACTTGACCTTCGGTCTGTCGCTCAGCGTCTTCGCTCTGATCATCATCTATAGCACCATGGGCAAGGGGCCCGGAGGCTTCATCAAGGAGTTGCTCTTCCACCCCTTCGGGCCGTGGCTGCTGCCGTTCAATCTTGTATTGAATATCGTTGAAATGGTCGCCAAGCCAATTTCGCTGTCCCTGCGGCTGTTCGGCAACCTCTACGCTGCGGAGCTGATCTTTATCCTGATCTCGCTGCTGCCGTGGTGGATTCAGTGGTCGCTGGGTACGCCGTGGGCCATCTTCCACATTCTTGTGGTGCCGCTACAGGCCTTTATCTTCATGATGCTCACCGTGGTCTATCTCGCCATGGCCTACGAGCACCATTAACTAAGTCAGCTAACGAAAAGATCACCTCGAACTTTCGAACCTCAGGAGGAACCAAATGGAACTCGCAGCTCTCATCGCAGACGTTCAAGGCGTTACCGCCATCACGGTGGGCATCCTGATCGGCGCCGGCGCCCTTGGAACCGGAATTGGCTTCGGGCTGCTCGGCGGCAAATTCCTGGAGGGTGTTGCCCGCCAGCCTGAGATGGCGCCGATGCTGCAGGTACGCATGTTCCTGGTCGCCGGCCTGCTCGACGCGGTGGCCATGATCGGCGTCGGCATTGCGCTGTTCTTTACCTTCGCCAACCCGTTCCTGGGCGCAGTGGAGGCCGCGGCCGGCGCTTAAGGCGCCGCCGCAGCCGACTCCCTAAGGAGGTGCAACCGTGAACTTTGGTGCCACGTTTTGGGGGCCGATGATCAGCTTCGCGCTGTTTGTCTGGTTCACCATGAAGTACGTCTGGCCTCCGATTCAGCAGGCGTTGGCCGATCGGCAGCAGCAAATCGCCGACGGCTTGGCCGCCGGGGAGCGCGGTCAGCAAGAGTTGGAGAAGGCCCGCGAAGAAGTGGCGGCCCTGCTTAAAGAGGCACGGGAGCAGGCCAGCCAGATCATCAGCCAGGCCAACAAGCGCCAAGCCGAGTTGGTCGATGAGGCCCGCGCCGAAGCGCGCGCCGAGGGCGAGCGAATCCTCTCGGCGGCCCGCGAGGAAGTCGAGCGCGAGGTCCAGCAGGCCCGCGAGGCATTGCGCCGTGAGGTGGCCGATATCGCCATGGCGGCGAGCGGGCGGATCCTTAAGCGTGAGGTGGACGCCAAGGCGCATCAGGATCTGATCGACGAGCTGGCGGCGCAAATCTAGGAGGCCCCATGGCCGAACGAACGACTTTGGCACGGCCTTACGCCCGCGCGGTCTTCGAACTGACCGGTGACGGCGCCGCGCGGCAGCGATGGTCGGACCGCCTGGCGGCGCTGATGCAGGTGGTCACCCATCCGGAGGTGGAGCCGCTGTTGACCAGCCCCCGGTTGTCGGCCGAGGAGTTGGCCGGCGTCGTGGCCGAGGTCGCGGGTGTTGAGGACGACCAGGGCAAGAACTTCGTCCGGGTCGTCGCCGATGCGCGCCGGCTCCAGTTGATGCCGGAGATCGCCGCGGTCTATGAGCAGCTGCGCGCCGAGGCTGAGGGCGCCTTGGACGTCGAAGTAGCATCGGCGCAACCGCTGTCCGAAGCGCAGCAGGAGCAGCTGGCCATTGCGTTGCAGCGGCGCATGGGGCGCGAGATCAGGCTTCACGCACGGGTAGACGAATCGCTCATCGGCGGCGCCATCATCCGCGCCGGCGATACCACCATTGACGGCTCGGTGCAGGGAAAGCTGGCGCGGCTCTCCAGTGCACTGGTTCATTGACGAGGTAGCATGATGCAACTGAATCCATCGGAGATCAGCGAGCTCATCAAGCGCCGCATCCAGTCTTTCGAGGCGGTGGCCGAGGCTCGCAACGAAGGTACGGTGGTCAGTGTCGGTGACGGCATTTGCCGCATTCACGGACTGGCCGACGCCATGCTCGGGGAGATGCTCGAGTTTCCGGGAGAGACTTACGGATTGGCGCTGAACTTGGAGCGCGACTCGGTAGGTGCGGTGCTCCTGGGCGAATACGAGCACATCACGGAAGGCGCCACGGTGAAATGCACCGGCCGCATCCTGGAGGTTCCGGTTGGCGATGCCCTGCTCGGACGCGTGGTGGACGCCCTCGGCTTCCCCATGGACGGCAAGGGGCCGATCGAAACCGAACGCACCGAACCGATTGAGAAAGTGGCACCGGGTGTAATTACCCGCCAGTCGGTGGACCAGCCGGTCCAGACCGGCTTGAAGGCCATCGACGCCATGGTGCCGATCGGCCGGGGGCAGCGCGAGTTGATCATCGGCGACCGTCAGACCGGCAAGACCGCGGTTGCGATCGATACGATTATCAACCAGAAGGGCAGCGGCATTAAGTGCATCTACGTCGCCGTCGGCCAGAAGAACTCCTCCATCGCCAACGTGGTAAGCAAGCTGGAAGAGCACGGCGCCATGGAGCACACCATTGTGGTGGCGGCGCCGGCGGCCGATTCGGCGGCGATGCAGTACATTGCCCCATATGCCGGGTGCGCCATGGGCGAGTACTTCCGTGACCGGGGCGAGGATGCCCTGATCGTGTACGACGACCTGACCAAGCAGGCCTGGGCCTACCGGCAGGTCTCCCTGCTGCTGCGCCGTCCGCCTGGCCGCGAAGCGTATCCGGGCGACGTCTTCTACCTCCACTCCCGGCTGTTGGAGCGCGCCGCGCGCATCAACGAGAAAGAGGTGGAGCGGCGTACGAACGGCGAGGTCAAGGGGCGGACCGGGTCACTGACTGCCCTGCCCGTCATTGAGACTCAGGCCGGCGACGTGTCCGCATTCGTGCCTACCAACGTGATCTCTATCACGGACGGTCAGATCTACTTGGAGACGGATCTGTTCAACGCCAATATCCGCCCTGCGATCAATGCGGGCCTTTCGGTCTCGCGTGTCGGCGGCGCGGCCCAGACGACCATTATCAAAAAGCTGGGTGGCGGCGTGCGGTTGGCCTTGGCCCAGTACCGCGAATTGGCGGCATTCTCCCAGTTCGCCTCCGACCTCGACGAGGCTACCCGCGCTCAACTCGAGCGCGGCCAGCGGACCATGGAGCTGATGAAACAACCTCAGTACCAGCCGCTATCCATTGGCGAGATGGCGTTCATTCTGTTCGCCGGCAACGAGGGCTACATCGACGACGTCGAGCTGGAAAAGGTCGGGAGCTTCGAGAAGGCACTGCTCGACTACGTCCGCTCCGAGTGTAAGGAGCTCGTCGATAAGATCACCGAGAGCGGTGATTACAACGATGAGATCCAGGCGGAGATGCGCAAGGCCGTGGACCAGTTCAAGGCGAACCGGACTTGGTAACGCGCCGGGGCGCTGCCCGCTTCGCCACTACGGCAACGACCACGAACGAAGGGTGACGGCATGGCCGGTGCGAAGGAAGTCAAAACAAAGATCAAGAGCGTACAAAACACGCAGAAGATCACCAGCGCCATGGAGATGGTGGCCGCGTCGAAGATGCGCCGGGCGCAGGAGCGTATGCAGGCAACGCGCCCGTACGCGCGAAAGATGCGGGAGGCTATCGGCCACCTGGCCGGTGCCAACCCCGACTATATCCACCCGTTTCTCGTCCAACGTGAGGAGGTCAAGCGGGTCGGCTATATCATTCTGTCGAGTGACCGCGGCCTCTGCGGCGGTTTGAACATCAACCTGTTCAAAACCGTCGTGGCTGATATGCGCCAGTGGAACGACAAGGGAGTGGGGGCGGATATCGTCCCGTTCGGCTCCAAGGGTCTCAGCTTTTTCGAGCGCATCGGCGCCCCGATAACGGCCGAACTGCGCGATCTGGGGGATCGCCCGGAGCTATCCCAGCTGATCGGGCCGGTGAAGGTGTTGCTCGACGCGTATAGCGAAGGGCGCGTCGATCGGGTCATGCTGGTCGGCAACCGGTTTGTGAACACCATGACCCAGCGCCCGGAGATACGCCGCTTGGTGCCGGTGGAACCGGTACACGACGAGGAGATGCCGGAGAACTGGGACTACATCTATGAGCCGGACGCCGGGTCGCTTTTGGACGACGT
Organism: Halorhodospira sp.; assembly: GCA_007121755.1. Lineage (GTDB taxonomy): Bacteria > Pseudomonadota > Gammaproteobacteria > Nitrococcales > Halorhodospiraceae > SKYL01. The sequence goes on from SKJZ01000204.1 coordinate 12,425, forward strand.
CTTGCGGCGCTACGTTGAGTCCCAGGTCTATCAGGGCATGGCCGAAAACATCGCGTGCGAGATGGCCGCAAGGATGATCGCCATGAAGAGCGCCACCGACAACGCGGCGGATATCATTAACGAACTGCAGATTACGTACAACAAAGCCCGCCAGGCGTCGATCACCCAGGAGCTTTCGGAAATCGTGGCCGGCGCGGAAGCGGTATAGACGAAATCAGCACAGTATCCAACGGGCCGCGGGCCCGCGACATTGAACTTGAGGGGATCGGAATGAGTTCTGGAAAGATCGTCCAGGTCATCGGCGCCGTCGTCGACGTTGAGTTTCCCCGGGAGAGCGTCCCGCGCATCTACGACGCCTTGCTGGTTGGCGAGCGGGGGCTGACCCTCGAAGTCCAGCAGCAGCTAGGTGACGGCGTGGTGCGGACCATCGCCATGGGCTCCTCGGACGGGCTGAAGCGCAGCGAGAAGGTCACCAACACCGGCAAGCCGATTTCGGTCCCGGTCGGCCAGGGAACCCTCGGCCGTCTGATGGATGTCCTCGGCAATCCGGTCGACGAAGCCGGCGACGTCCAGACCGAGGAGCGTTGGTCGATTCACCGCAAAGCGCCCTCCTACGAGGATCAGGCCGGCGGCCAGGAGTTGCTGGAGACCGGGATCAAGGTGATCGACCTGCTCTGCCCCTTTGCGAAGGGGGGCAAGGTCGGCCTGTTCGGGGGCGCCGGCGTCGGCAAGACCGTCAACATGATGGAGTTGATCCGGAACATCGCCATCGAGCACGCGGGTTACTCGGTGTTTGCCGGCGTCGGCGAGCGTACCCGTGAAGGCAACGACTTCTACCACGAGATGAAGGACTCCGACGTCCTCGACAAGGTCGCCCTGGTCTACGGGCAGATGAACGAGCCGCCGGGTAACCGGCTGCGGGTCGCGTTGACCGGGCTGACCATGGCGGAGTACTTCCGTGATGAGGGGCGTGACGTGCTGATGTTCATCGACAACATCTACCGTTACACGCTCGCCGGCCAGGAGGTCTCTGCGCTGCTCGGCCGCATGCCCTCCTCGGTGGGCTACCAGCCGACGCTGGCGGAGGAGATGGGCAAGCTGCAGGAGCGCATCACCTCCACCAAGACCGGGTCCATCACCTCGATCCAGGCGGTCTACGTGCCCGCCGACGACTTGACCGACCCGTCACCGGCCACCACTTTCGCCCACTTGGACGCCACCATCGTGCTCTCCCGCCAGATCGCCGAGTTGGGCATTTACCCGGCGGTGGACCCGCTGGACTCCACGTCGCGCCAGCTCGACCCGCTGGTCATCGGGCAGGAGCACTACGACGTGGCACGTGGTGTACAGGGCGTGCTGCAGCGCTATAAAGAGCTGAAGGACATCATCGCCATCCTCGGTATGGACGAGCTGTCCGA
>SKJZ01000066.1 GCA_007121755.1 Halorhodospira sp.
GGCCGCGGCTTCCAGCACGGCCAACGCCAATGCCGGACCGCTCGGCGGCTCGCCGCCGCGCGGTAGATAGGGGCGGGCGTCGCCCACCGCCACCGCGGCCACCGGCCGTAGGCCGGCCGATCGGACCATCTCGCGCGCGGCCGACAGGGCACCCTCTTTGACCGCCACCAGCCGGTGGCCGCGCCATTCGCCTCCGCCGGGGCTCACCAACCGGTAACGCCACTGAGAGGGAGGTAGCGGCAGGCGGCGCCGGACGTGAAGCCGCACAACGGCGTTCCGCTCTCCCCGCCGGGGGTGGGGCGGCAACAAGAGCCGGGCGCGGTGGACGGCCTCTTCGGGTATGGCCACCACGGCCCGCCGCCGCGCGGCGTGCAGCCGCCGGCACAGCTGGCGGAGGGCCTCGGTCCGCTGCGCCGGGTCGGGGCCGGCCGGTTCGCTGGCGGTGCGTGGGGAGCCGGGGTGGTCGGATGCGGCGTGGAGCGCACCGTCAGCCAAAATCACGCTGACTGTGGGTCGCCGCCGCTGAAGCGGATGGAGCATCGCGTCTCCTCCCTGAGACGTGGATCACAGCGCCGTATTGTATCGCCGGGAGGCGCTGGGAGGGAACACCCGCTATCATCACGGGAACTCGCTCCGGCGCGTGGCGGTCGTTATACTACCGGACGAATCGCTTCGTCGCGCCACCTAAGAACGTTCTCCATGAGGCGCTTGCTCAAGATATTTCTCTACGGCCTGGTCGGTCTGTTCAGTGCTGGCGTGGCCGCGGTGGCGGCCGCGGTGCTTTACGCCGTGCTTGTTTTGGCGCCGCAACTGCCCTCCGCCGAGGCCCTCCGGGATGTGCGCTACCAGCAGCCGCTGCGGGTGGTGAGCTATGAGGGGGAACTCATCACCGAGTATGGCGAGAAACGCCGCCAGCCGACTTCCTTCGATGAGATCCCGGCGGACCTGTTGTTGGCGTTCATCGCCGCCGAGGACCACCGCTTCTTCGATCATCCGGGGGTCGACTATCAGGGGCTGGCGCGCGCCGTGTGGCACTTGTTCCGCGAGCGCAGCGTCGGCCCCGGCGGTTCCACCATTACAATGCAGGTGGCGCGCAACTTCTTTCTGTCGCGGGAGCAGACCTTCCTGCGCAAGGCCAATGAGATCCTCCTGGCGCTGCAAATCGAGCGGGTGCTCTCCAAAGAGGAGATCCTCGAACTCTATTTGAACAAGATCTATCTCGGTAACCGTGCCTACGGCGTGGTGGCCGCGGGGGAGATTTACTACCGGCAGCCGTTGGAGGGGCTCGATCTGGCGCAGATGGCGATGATCGCCGGGTTGCCAAAAGCGCCGTCGGCGTACAACCCGATCTCCAATCCCCGGCGGGCGATGATCCGGCGGGGCTACGTTTTGGGACGGATGCTGGCTGAGGGGTATATCAGTACCGGGCAGTACCAGGAGGCCATGGCGGCGCCGTTGACCGCGCGGCTGCGGGCGCCCGAGGGGCGGGTCGAGGCCCACTACGTTGCCGAGATGGCCCGCGCCGCCATGGTCGAGCGTTACGGACCGGATGAGGCGTATACCGGCGCCTATACCGTCTACACCACGGTGGAGCGGGATCGTCAACACGCCGCGAACCGAGCCTTGCGCCAGGGGCTGCGGGCTTACGACGAGCGCCACGGGTTCCGGGGTCCGGAGGGCCGGGTCGAGCTGGAGGGACTGGAGAGCCTGACCACGCTGGATGGGCAACTCCGAAGTTATCCGCGCTTCGGCGGTCTTGACGCGGGCGTCGTGTTGACTGCCACCGAGGAAGCGGCTTGGCTGTGGCTGCGTGGCGGCGAAGTGGTTGAGGTGCCGTTCGAGACCATGCAGTGGGCGGCGCGTTTCCGCACCCCCAACAACCGGGGGCCTAGGCCGGAGGCGGCCACCGATGTCGTGGAGCCGGGTGACATTGTCAGGGTGGAGAGGACCGGCCCCGGCCGGGCCAAGTTGGCCGCCGTGCCGCAGGTCGAAGGGGCGCTGGTGGCAGTGGCGCCGGACGACGGCAGCATCCGGGCTCTGGCCGGCGGCTTCGACTTCCGCCGCAGCTCGTACAATCGGGCGGTGCAGGCGTCCCGTCAGACCGGGTCCGCTTTCAAGCCGTTCATCTACTCGGCGGCGTTGGAGCACGACTACACGGCGGCTACCCTGGTCAACGACGCGCCCGTCGTGTTCCGCGACGAGGCGCTGGAGAGCTATTGGCGGCCCGGTAACTACTCAGGCCGTTTTTACGGGCCGACGCGTTTGCGCGAGGCGTTGATTCACTCCCGGAATCTGGTCTCCATCCGCGTATTGCGCGATGTCGGGGTGAGCAACACGATCGATTTCCTGGAGCGGGCCTTCGGGTTTGACGGAGAGGCGTTGCCGGCCAACCTCTCCTTGTCGCTGGGCAGCAACAGCGCCACCCCGCTGGAGATGACCGCCGCCTACGCGGTCTTCGCCAACGGCGGCTACCGTATCATTCCCCATATCATCGACCGGGTGGAGGACCCCGACGGACGCGTGGTCTATCAACCGACCGTGCCGCGGGCCTGTTCCTTCTGTGAGGCAGAGTTTGTGTTGTCTTCGCTGCCCGGCGACCGCTACGGCCTGTTCGAGTTTCCGCTCGCCGCCGAGCGTACCATTCCGGAGCAGAATGCTTGGTTGATGACCGACATGATGCGCGGCGTGATGACCCACGGTACCGGCCGGGGCCATGCGCGGTTCTTGCGGCGGAACGACTTGGCTGGAAAGACGGGAACGACCAACGACCTTCGGGACGCCTGGTTCGCGGGCTACAACCGGGACTTGGTGGCGACGGCGTGGGTTGGGTTCGATGACTCGAGTTCCCTGGGGGCCGGGGAGACCGGCGCGTCGGCGGCGCTGCCGATTTGGGCGTCGTTCATGGGGAAAGCGCTGAACGGCGTCCCGGAGCGTGATCTGCCTCAGCCCGAGGGGTTGGTGACGGTGCGCATCGATCCGGAGACCGGGCTGGTGACTAGTGCCGACAACTCGCGGGCGATGTTCGAGACCTTCCGCGCCGACGCGGTGCCGGCGCGGGACGAGCGCGGCAGGAATGGCAGTGATCGCGGCGGTGAGGCGGAGCGCTCGCTGTTTTAGTCTCCGTGCGCCCTGTGTGTGCCCAGTGTCCTGATTATGTCAAAGAAGCCTTCAAGTACGCGGGACCAGCGAATGCGCCTGAGCTTGATCCGGGAAGCGGCCCGGATCATGGCCGAGGAGGGGGTTGCCGACTACTTCTTCGCCAAGCGCAAGGCAGCGGAACGGCTGGGTGCTCCCGATACCCGTAACCTTCCCGGTAATCGTGAGATTCAGGACGCGCTGGTCGAGTATCAGCAGGTCTTCGGCGATGCGGAGCGGGAGGCGTCGTTGCTGGCATTGCGGCGGCAGGCGGTGGAGGCGATGGAGTTTTTCAGTCGCTTTCGCCCGCGGTTGGTGGGGTCGGTGTTGGCGGGGACGGCCGACGCCGGTTCGGATGTCCAGCTCCACCTGTTCGCCGATACGCCGGAGGCGGTGGCGCTGTTTTTGATGGAGCGCGGGATTCCTTATGAGAGCGGCGAACGGCGTCTGCGCTTCGGCCGCGATGTCTGGGTGACGCGGCCGCTGTTCCGTTTTATTGCGGGGGAGACGGTGGTCGAGTTGGTCGTTTTTGATGAGATCGGATTGCGGGAGGCGCCGCGGAGCGAGGTGCATGGGCGGCCCATGGAGCGCGCTTCGTTGGCGGCGGTGCGGGAGCTGATTGGGGCGTAAGGAGAAGTTCGAAAAAAGCCGTTGGCGCCGTATCACCCGTATGTCCATCCGGACGCGCCGAGCATCGCAGGCCGAGCGGGACGAAGAGCGGCGCAGCCGCTCGGAGAGCGCGCAAGCTGTCTGAGCGGCGCGCCAGCGCCGCGAGTTTTTGCGCGCGCTCCCGATCGGCCGA
>SKJZ01000275.1 GCA_007121755.1 Halorhodospira sp.
CGGTTTTTCAAGCTCCGGAAGAATACGGGCCTTAAAGTTTGTATAGGGGCTTCAACCATTCAATTTTCCAGGTAACATGTGAGTATCTTGACAAACCGGCCCCGGCCGGTCGTGCAGGATTCCCGCGAGCACCGGGGAAATCGCAGCGCAGGCCATGGAGTGGGTGTAGGCCGTGGAGTTGTTGGAGAACCGTCTGGTCATAGAGGCCGATCTGCAAGCCTTTCTCGCAGCTTCGCGCGAAGCCGTGGTAGAGCTTGGCGGGGGGGAGCTGGAGAGCGCTCCAGTATTGGTCGATCTGTCTCGCCGGCTGCGTCGCGCCGGGGCGGGGCGGGGCCATCCGGTGGCCGCCTCTCTTGTCGCGCGGGATCATAGCCTGGTCGCGGAGTGGGATGACAGCGGCACCGCCGGCGTCATGGTCCTCAGGCGCTTTTTACAGGCTCCAATGCGCGAGGTGACGGAACGGCTGCGGCGGCGTCTGGCCACGGAGTACCAAGTCCAAGATCCCGAGGCGTTGCTGCACCGCAACCGCGAGATGGTGAGCCGCTTCGAGTCCAACCGGGCGCGTATGGGCCGGGAGTTGGAGGTGTTGCAGCAGGCGTTGGAGCGCCGCCAGCGCGAGTTGCAGGAGAGTATCCGGGAGGCGGAGACCGATCCGCTTACCAAGATTTTCAACCGGCGCGCTTTCGACGAGCGCATCGCCACCGCTTTTCAGCGCACCGTGCGCCAGGGCACCGAAGGCCTCTCTCTGCTACTGGTCGATCTCGACCACTTCAAGGAGGTCAACGATACCCATGGCCACGGCTACGGTGACGACTATCTGTGCCGCACCGCCGAGGCGTTGGTCTCGGTGATCCGCAAGGATGTCGACGCCGCCTTCCGTATCGGCGGCGATGAGTTTGCGGTGCTCCTGTTCGCGGAGGGGAGCACCGCGTGTGGCAAGGCCTTGGGGATCGTCGAGGCGATGGGGGGGAAGGTGAGTATCGGAGTCGCCAGTATTGCCCCTGGCCAACAGCACGCGGGTACCCTCGAGGGGTTTATCCAGGAGGCGGATCGGGCACTTTACGAGGCAAAGCTGAAGGGCCGGGGCCGGGTGGTTCGCCGCACGTGCCGGAAGCGTCCTGAACCGGGATGCACCGGGCCGTGTTCGTCGGTGGCGGCAGCGGTCGACGGGTCGGTGGCGTGAGCGTTATCAGCAGCCACGATGCGACGCGGCTCCTCCACGAGACGCGCGCGGAGCGGGAGAGCGACAGCGTCGGTCTGCGCGCCCGGCTGCTCTCGGTGGCGGAACGGATCGGTTTTCCGGAACTTCAACGCCAGAACATGGCGCTGGTTGCGTCCGAGTTGGCGAGCAATATCGTCAAGCACGCCGACGGACGGGGCTTTATTCAAGTCTGGGCGCAGCCCGGCCCGACGCTCGATGTGGTCGCGCTCGATTACGGCCCCGGTATTCCCGATCTCCACGCCGCGATGGCGGACGGATACTCGACTGCCCAGACGTTGGGTAAGGGGTTGGGCAGCGTGGCTCGGCTCAGCGACCGGTGGGACATCTTTACGCGGGAGCCGAATCCTCCCCCGGTGCGGAAGTGGCAAGGCACCGCGGTGTTGGCGCGCTTCAGCCACGATGCGGGGCCGATCGCCGACGCCGGCGTCTACAGCCGCTCCCTGGCGGATGAGCGGTACAACGGGGACCGGATCTTTATCTTTCAGGACCGGGTCTGCATGCGCTGGCTGCACGCCGACGGCCTGGGAAGCGGTGAGATGGCCCAGGAGGCGACGGCCCCCCTGGGGGGCGCACTGCTGACCGGCGAGAGCCCGTTGGGCGTGCTGCGGGTGGCGGACAGCCAGTTGCGGAAGACTCGAGGCGCGGTGGCGTTGGCCGGGGAGCTCCGGTACGGCAAATCGACGGTGGAGATGGCCGGTGTCGGCGATCTGCATGCACACCTGATCGATTTGGACGACCCGGACAGCAAGGAGCAGTTGGTCTTCTCGCCCGGCACCCTTGGACGCGAGTACAAGCAGCCAAAGGAGCAGCGCACGTGGTTCAATAGCCGCGGGTTGGTGATTACCGCCAGCGACGGCATTCGCCGCAATTGGGACGCCAATACCTTTCCGGGCCTCTTCTTCCGGGATCCCCAATTGGTTGCCTACGTTCTGGGCAACATTATGGGCCGGATGTCCGACGATCAGTCGTTACTGGTCGCTACCGTCGGTGCGGCGCCGGATGCGGAATCAATAAGATAAAAACAGTAAAAGGGATGGGGAGGAGTTAGATGGCGAAAAAACGGGAACGCACCGAAAAGCTCAACGCCTTATTCAAGGCCGATATGGACGGCGTCGCCGGAGCGCTGGAGACGCCGGCCCGGGCCCACTTCGGCGGCAGCCGGAATCTGTTGGACGATACGGAGATCGTCGATCTCAGTCTGGAGTTGCAGCACTTGATCGGCGGGCTGCTCTCCTCCGAGGATCCGTTCGATCTCGCGTCGCCGGGATATCAGGCGCTGGAGAGCTTTTTTGTCAACCTGGCCCGGAAGGTGCTGTCCCGAGGCGGCGAGGTGGAGGGGCTGGTCCGGTATACCCAGGCCCTCCAGCAATCGTTGATCCTCAAATTGGAGGAGGTGAACGGGGTGGCGTTCACCCGTTCCCGGTCCGTGCTCGCCTATTTTTCGGACGTCTTTATCGAACTGATTCTGACCGTCTACCGCGCCTATCTCGATCAGAAGGAGCAGACCATCCGCTCTCAGGAGTCGGAGCTGCGCGAGACCGCCACCCCCATTACCGAGATCTGGGATGGTGTGATTACGTTGCCGATCATCGGCACCCTGGATTCCAGCCGCACGGTGATGATTATGGAGTCGTTGCTCAACCGGATCTCCGAGGAGCACTCCAAGGTGGTGGTCATGGACCTGACCGGCGTCAGCGGCATGGACTCGCAAGTCTCCCACCATCTAATCCAGATGGTGCGCGCGATCAAGCTCATGGGGGCGGACGCGATCCTTACCGGTATCCGTCCCGAGATCGCGCGCGCGTTGACACAGTTGGAGATCGATCTGGGGGATATGAACACCCGGGGAAATCTGGCCGACGGCTTGAAGGACGCGTTCCGGATGATCGGCGTCAAGGTGGTCAAGGATACGGGTGCCGGGGGAGATGTCTAAAGCGGGGTTTCGCCTCACGGCGCTGGGGGACGGCCGCGCGCTGATGGAGCCCGGCTTCGGCGTCAACCCCGGCGATCCGGGCCGTGTGATCGACGCGGTCCTGGAGCGGCTGGTCAGTCAGCACATCCGGACCCTCTACTACGACCTAGCGGCGGTGGAGATTATCGACTCCACCTATCTTGGCTACTTGAACCGATTGGCGCGGGCTTGCCGCACCGTCGGCGTCGAAATGGTCTGCATCCATTTGAGGCCGGCCACGGCCTTCGCCCTGGCCGGCCTTCTATCCGCGCCGCCCGAGTTCTCCACCAGTCGAGGGATCGAGGCGGAGCCGCGGTGTCCTACTTCGACGGGCAGCTCCTGATGCCCAACACGCTGTAGGCCGGGCACCAGCCGACAACGGCGGTGGCCAGCGGTAGGATGCCGATCCAGGCCCATACCGGCCCGCCGGCCACGGCCCAGCCGATCAGGGCGATGCCCGCCACAGCGCGCACGGCCCGGTCGACGGTGCCTTCGTTTTTCAGTTTTGCCAAGTCCATCGGTGAACTCCTTTTTGGAGAAAGTTGTAAGTTTCAAGTTTCTAGGGGCAAGAGGTTGGCTGCGAGGTGGCGACGGCGTTAGACCGGGCGCTCCTGACGAAAACCGATTTTCTTCAGGATATACATGGCCGGACACCAGCCGGAGAATGCCGATTGCAACAAGTTCAGGCCGACGAAGGCGGTGAAGAGCAGCCACGCCGGGTGGTGGAAGTGGGCCAGCGCCACCGAAAGCAGTACGAAGAAA